>CAMPAF010000134.1 GCA_946631535.1 uncultured Verrucomicrobiota bacterium | reverse complement strand
CCGTGGCGGCGTCGTTGTGCCAGTAGCCCTTCATCGTGATCGGGCCCTTCACCTGCAGTTCGCCGACGCCCTGCGCGTTCTGGTCCGCGAGCCGGATCTCGATGTTCGCGATCTTCGCGCCGATCGTGCCGATGCGCGCGCACTTCGGGCCGGCGATGGACACCACCGGCGCGCACTCCGTGAGCCCGTACCCTTCGAGCATCGTGATACCGAGCTTCTTGAAGCCCTCGAGCACGTGCCGGGGACACGGCGCGCCGCCCACGATCATGAACCTCAGCCGTCCGCCCAGCCCCTTCTTCACCGCGCCGAACACGAGCTTCCGCAGCCCGAGCTTCATGAGGAGGTGTGCCTTCTTCGACGCCTTGAGCTTCGCGTCGATCTTGTCGTAGATCTTCTCCGCCAGCAGCGGGACGCCCATCACCACCGTGGGGCGCAGCGTCTTCACGTCCTCCCCGATCGTGTAGAGCGAGCGCACGAAGAGCATCGCCGATCCCGTCAGGAGCGGCACGACGAAGTTCGTGCAGAACGAAAATGCATGAAAGAGCGGCAGCACCACGAGGAAGGAGTCGTCCGCCGTGATCGACTCGCCGAACGCCTTCAACGCGCCCTCCGCGTCGGCCGTGAAGTTGCCGTGCGTGAGCATCGCGCCCTTCGGCTTGCCGGTCGTCCCTGAGGTGTAGATGATTGAAGCGACGTCTTCCGTCGCCGCCACGTGCGCGTCGTACCACGACGTGTCGCGCACGTCCGCGCGCAATGCCGCGAGGGCGTCCACGCGCACGGTTCCGATCGCCTCGTACGTGCCTTCGCCGTCGACGAGGACCACGGCGCGGACTGACGGCAGGCTCGGCACAATCGTCCGCATCATGTCGAGATGCGACCGATCCGTCGTCACCACGGCCGCGCCGGAATCCCCGAGGATGTACGCCACTTCGTCGTTGTGGAGCTTCGGGTCGATCGGCACCACCGAAACGCCCGCCCCGCTGCACGCGAGGTAGACTTCCATCCACGTCGGCGAGTTCGGAAGAATCAGCGCCACGTTCTCCTCGCGTGGCTTCAGCGAAAAGGTCGTCCCGTAGGCTTCGGCCGTCCGTCGGACGTCCGAAAGGAAATCCGCGTACGTGCACGTGTGCCAGCTTTTGCCTTGAAAATACTGCAACGCCACGTTTTGCGGCGTTTTTTCGGCAAAATTTTGAAGATATGAACGAATTGTCATCGCGCAAGCATCTCTCTTCGCGGCACATTTTACCAAATCCGTTGCGTCATATCAAGTGCGTCATGCCCGTGCGGGGAAAATAAGATTATGGTAAAATAGCGCCATGAAACTCCGGCACCTGATCTGGTTGGCCGCGCTGGCTGCGCAGGCCGATGGAATCCCCGACATGCCTTCGGCCTATCGCGCCGTCCCGGCAGACGTCATCGCCGCCGCCCGAGCGGCCACGCCGGAGCGGTTTCCAGACGCCGACTCCGTGATGCTGGACGACCGTCTCCACACGGCCTACGAGCCCGACGGTTCTGACTGCACCTGGGACGACGAGTGGGTCAAGGTGCTCACCGAGAAGGGGCGCCGCTCCCACGCGTCGCTCTCCGTCACCTTCAACGCGCGCTACGGCGACGCCGCCATCTTCTGCGTGGAGATCGTGGGGACGAACGGGCAGGTGCGCACGGTCGACTTCGCGCGGACGCTCAAGACGGCGACGGACAACTCCAGCATGGGCTCGAACATCGTCGATCCCCTCCAGCGCCGCATGAGTTGCGCAATCCCTGGCCTAGCCGCGGGCGAGATCCGCCACGTGCGCTATGCGCGCCGCACCCGCAAGCCGCGCATGAAGGGCACGTGGGCCGACTGCAACATCCTCGAGTACACCGCGCCCATCCTCTCGACCGTCGTCACCGTAGACCAGCCCTCCGAGAACCCGGTCCGCCACGCCGTCCTGCGCCACGCCTTCAGCAACACCGTCACGCGCGCGGCGGACGTTCCGCTAGGCAGCGGGCGCACGCTGCTGCGCTGGACGGCGCGCGACGTGCCGCAGGCGTTCGCCGAGCCCAACATGCCGCCGCTCTCGCGTTGCGTGCAGGCCCTGTGGCTCTCCACCGCGAAGGACTGGCCAACCGTCTCGCGCTGGTACTGGAAGCTGTGCGAGCCGCACCTCGCCGCCACCACGCCCGCCATGACGAACCTGGTGCGCGACGTCGTGAAGGGCTGCGCGACGCGCGATGCGAAGATACGCGCCCTCTTCAAGTTCGTCTCGCAGGAGATCCGCTACATGGGCCTCACGCTGGAGGACGACGCGCCAGGCTACGAGCCGCACGACGTGAACATCACCTTCGACAACCGCTACGGCGTCTGCCGCGACAAGGCCGTGCTCCTGGTCGCGCTCTTCCGCATCGCCGGCATCACGGCCTACCCCGTCCTCATCCACGCCGGCGCGAAGATGGATCCCGACGTCCCGCTCCCCTACTTCAACCACGCCGTCGTGGCGGTGGAAGCTTCGCCTTTCGCCTTGATGGATCCCACGGACGAGTCGAGCCGGGACCTGCTTCCGTCGTACCTTTCCGACATGTCGTATCTCGTTGCGACGCCGGAGGGGGAGATGCTTCGCACGTCGCCAGTTAAGCCCGTGGACGAGAACATGCTCCGCATCGACTCTACCGGCACGCTCTCGGCGGACGGCGGTATCCTGCTGACAAGCCGCTTCGCCTTCGACGGCATCAACGACACCGCTGTCCGCCATACGCTCTTGAAGCGCACGCCGGACGAGAGACGTCGCGCGTTCGAGTCGTTCGTGCGCAACGTCGCGCCGGGCGCGGAGCTGCTGTCGCTCGAACTGCTTCCCGTCGACCTTCGCGACACGGACTCGCGCTTGACCGCAACGACCGTCGCGCGACTCCCGGAGGCAGTCCTGCGCGGCGAGACGCGCGACACGCTCTCGCTGCCGTTCGTCACGGAGGGGCTTAGCGTGGCTAACGCGCTGCTTGACGAGAACACCGCGCTCGAGACGCGCCGCTTCCCGCTCGTGCTGGCCTCGACGGCCGGCACCGCGGAGACGATCTCGCTCGCGCTCGGCGAGGAGGCGCTTGGCGGCGTGCGGTCGCTGCCGCCCTCGTGCTGCGTCACCAACGCCGGCGGCTTCACGTTCGCGCGCACGGTGGCGGTGACGAACGGAGTGCTGACCGCCTCGCGCGCGATGAAGGTCACGGACATCAATTTCGAAGTGAAGGACTACGACGCGTTGCGGAACGCGCGCAAGGAGGTGGAGACCGCCGAGCGGGCGCAACCTGTATTCGCCGCCCGCGCCGACGACAATGCGCACGTGAAGATCGTGTCCTCGCGCACGGTCGTGCACTTCACCTCGCCGACGTGCTGGGTCTCGACGAACACGGTCGAGAAGGAGATACTCACGTACCGCGGCAAGAAGTCGAACGCCGAGATGAAGTTCGGCTACGCGCCAAGCACGCGGTCGGTCGAGGTCGTCTCCGCCACCGTGTCGAACAGGAACGGCAAGGTGTTCTCCGTGACGCCGAAGGAGATCAACACGATGGACTGCGGCTGGGCGGCAAACGCGCCGCGCTATCCCGCGTCGAAGATCCTCGTGGTGAACCTGCCGGGCGTTGAGGTGGGCAGCGTGATCCGCACGACGATCGCACGGGTTGTCACGAACGCGCCGACCGCGTTCAACGGCGTCGTCACCTTTGGCGGCGAGGAGCCTTACGGCCTGGAGAGCTACGAGTACCATGTGCCGCCCACCATGCGAAATGCCTTCAAGGTGTTCGAGAACTTTGACGACCTTGAAAGCTCCAACGCCTCCATTGACCCTAATGACCTTAAAGGCCTTAAAGTCGTCAAGGACCCTAAGGCCGGCGTCTACCGCTGGACGGCGACGCGCCCGCCGCGCGTGCCGGACGAGCCCTCGCGCCCGCCGCTCTCCCACTGGCGGCCAGCCTTCACCGTGTCTGCCGCCGACTGGAAGGGGCAAGGCTCCTCTCTCCTGAATTCGCTCGCGCTCGCGCGGGAGAGAGGCTCGGATGCCGCCCGCCGCAAGGGCCGCGAGCTTGCGGACGCGCAGGAGCGCGTCCCTCCCGCATGGAGAGCCGCCGTCTCGGCGGCGAGAATCACGGCCATCCGCCAATACCTCGCGCACAACCTGCGCGTGACTGGTCCCGGCCTCTTCGAGCTGCCGTTCGATCGGGCCTTCTCCACGCCCGACCGCGCGCTGGCGGACGGCTACGCCTCCGGCGCCGACAGGATGAACCTGCTCTTCGCGATGCTGGAGGGAGCGGGCTTCGACTGCTCGTTCGTCTTCGCCGCCGACACGGTGCACGGCTTCACGCTCACCGAGGAGGAACGCCGCCGCGTGCCGCGCCCGTCGTCGTTCGACGCGCTGGTGATTCGCGCGCGCGACGCGAGCGGGTGCCTTTTCTGGGTGGCGGGCGAGAACGAGTACACGCCGCCCGAGACGACGTCGCGCGAGGGCGACGACTTCTACGATCCGGCCACCGACACGTTCGGCATCGTCGACGTGCCGCTGGACTCCCCATGGCGCAGCCGCGACGACTCGTGGTGCAGGATAACGGTGCGCGATAACGGGTCGGCGGACTTCGACATCACCAACTTCACGTACGGCGCGGGCGTGGGCGGCATCCGCAAGAGGTTCGAGGAGATGCGTCCGGAGATGCGCAGCCGCTTCTTCCAGCAGCTCGTCGGCAAGCTCTCCGAAAACGCCACCGCCACGTCCGACCTCGTCACCGAGACGAAGGGATATCCCGCGTACGTCGCGTTCTCGGCATACGTGGCCGACTTTGCCGTCCTGCAGGACGGGATGCTGACGCTGACCATCCCCGACTTCTCCGGCAACCTGTTCTCCGTTGGCGGCCCCCTGCGGAAGTCGCCTCTGGCCGTGATGGGCAAGGCGGAGGCGATCGACACGTACGAGGTCGTCCTGCCGAAAGGCTACACGGAGATCGAGCACCTGCCGGAAAACCTGCGCCTCGTGAACCCTGCGGACGGATCGGACGTCTGGATGACGCACGACGTTTCGCACAAGGTGGTGGACGGACGGCTCCACGTGACGGTGCGCCGACGCGCGCATCGCGCTCGGGCCACGCAGCTCACGGCGGACTATTTCCAGTTCCTGCGCGACTGGAACCGCCGTGCCTCCTCGCGCGCCTGCCGCACGCTCACCATCCGCAAGCGCTAGCACGCGGAATTTGATATACTAGCTCCCATGAAAGCACAGATAGCCCTTGCCGCCGTCCTGGCCGGCACATGCGCCTTTTCGGCATACGCGGAGCTTCGGAAAGACTTCCGCATCCGCGATCCGTTCGTCCTCGCGGACAACGGCACCTACTATCTCTACGAGTCCAAGCCGTGGTTCGGCGGCAAGGGCGTATCCGTCCGTACGAGCAAAGACCTCGAGCACTGGAGCGAGAAGATGCCCGCGATGATCGTGCCCGAAGGCGTGCCCGTCACGGCCGTGTGGGCGCCGGAGGTCCACAAGTACGAGGGCGCCTACTACCTCTTCACCACCCTCACGGAGAAGAAGGGATCCGCGCCGATCAAGACGATGGACCCGAAGGCAAAGGAGGGGCACCTCACGCCGCGCGGCACGTGGGTGTTCAAGTCGGAGAGTCCGCTCGGGCCGTTCAAGCCGGTGAAGATGGGGCCGATCCCGCCCAAGGAGTGGATGACGCTCGACGGCACACTCTACGTCGAGGACGGCCAGCCCTACATGGTGTTCTGCCACGAGTGGTGCCAGGTCGACAACGGCCGGATGTGCTATGCGCCTCTCGCGAAGGACTTCGCCTCGTTCACCGCGCCGCCGAGGACGATGTTCGCCGCGCGCGACGCGATGCCCGGCGCGAGCCACGTCACGGACGGGCCGTTCTTCTACCGCTCGCCAAATAACGGCGACCTCTACATGATCTGGTCGAACTTCGTCAAGGGGCACGGGTATTGCGTGCTGCTGCGCAAGTCGACCACAGGAAAGATCGCCGGCCCTTGGACGAAGGACGAGATCCTCTACGGGAAGAACGGCGGACACGGCATGCTCTTCCGCACGTTCGACGGCAAGCTGCTCCTCACCCTCCACCAGCCGAACTCCGGCGAGGCCGAGCGCATGAAGCTCTTCGAGATCGAGGACACCGGCCACACCCTGCGCCTCGTGTGCGGCACGTTCGACGCGCCGCCCATGCCGTCGCGCGGCGTCTGCGCCCACCAGGGCAACGGTGGCGGCAAGCCCGCCAACACCGTCGTGGCGTTCACCAACGCCGTCGCCCTCGGCGCCGCGATGGTGGAGTTCGACGTCAAGCGCTGCAAGACGGGCGAGCTCGTGATCATGCACGACGGCACGGTCGACCGCACGACGAACGGAAAGGGCGCCGTGTCGGCCCTCACCTTCGACGAGATCCGCAAGCTCACCATCAAGTGGCCCGGACATCCCGACGCGAACGTGAAGGTGCCCACCTTCGACGAGGCGATCGACTGCCTGCCCACCGAGGGCGTGTGGATCAACTGCCACAGCGCGGGGAACGTGGCCGTGGAGGTGGCGCAGAAGATCAAGGCGAAAGGGCGCCTGCACCAGGCGTTCGTGGCCTCGTCGCTTCCCGCCATCGCCGAGGCCCGCAAGGCGGTCCCCGACATCCTCACCTGCAACATGAGCCGGACCGTCAAGGGCCTCGACGCCTACCACAAGCCCTGGCCGCCGGAGAAGAGCACGCTCTACGCGAAGCAGACGGTCGAGAACAAGTGCCAGTTCCTCCAGCTGCTCTACCCCTGCTCGCGCGCGGACGTGGAGATGATGCACGCCGCCGGGGTGAAGGTCTCCTACTTCAAGTGCGACAAGCCGGAAAAGGCGAAGGAGCTTCTCGCCCTCGGCGTCGACTTCGTCCTCTCCGACCGCATCGAGGTGATCCGTCCCATCTGGTGCGGCACAAAGTAAAATCCATCCCGTGAAGCTTATCATCATAATCGCCGGCCTGGGCGGGCTGCTGTACGGTGTTGACTTCGGCGTGATCGCCGCGGCCGAGCCGTACCTAATGGCTCTCGGCATCTACTCCGGCACGCGCGTGAGCCTCGTGGTGGGCGCGGTGATGCTGGGCGGCCTGATCTCGTCGCTCACCGCAGGCGTGCTGTGCGACTGGCTGGGCCGCAAGAAGATGATCGTCGCGGCGTCGGCGATGTTCCTCCTGGCGATTCCCGTGGTGTGCCTCGCGCTCGACAGCTTTCCCGTCCTGTTCGCGGGCCGCATCCTCCAGGGCATGAGCGCCGGCTACATGGCCGTGGTCATGCCGATGTACCTCACCGAGACGCTGCCGCCCGCGATCCGCGGACGCGGCACCGGCGTGTTCCAGTTCTTCCTCGGCTTCGGTCTAGTGATCGCCGCCGGCGCAGGGTGCCTCGTCGCGACGTACTACGGCGCGTCGGACGCGTCGGACATCAATGCGGCTGGCATGGCCGCCGCCTGGCGCGCCAACTTCTGGTGGACGATGGCGCCAGTCGCCGTGCTGTTCTTCGGGAGCCTGAGGTTGCCGGAAAGCCCGGTGTGGCTGGAGCGACGAGCGGGAGGGACGCGCTCCTGCGCGTCCGCAGATCCAACCGGTCGCGCGGGAGCGCGACCCTCCCAGTCCCTCCTCCGGCGCCGCTACGTCATCCCTTTCCTGCTGGCGTGCCTCGTGCTGACCTTCAACAAGACGACGGGCATGAGCTCGTTCACGAGCTATCTCGTG
>CAMPAF010000133.1 GCA_946631535.1 uncultured Verrucomicrobiota bacterium | reverse complement strand
AGGCCCTGCAGCGCGAGCGGCGGCACGAAGTCGCTCCAGTTGCCGCGCGCGAGGCCCCACAGGAACACCACCGCGTGGGAGGCGTCGCCGTTCACGTACATGAGCGCCGCGTAGCTGCTGCCGTACGGCGAGACGAGGCGGTAGAGGTCGCCCTGCTGGACGGTCGGGCGGATGCGCTTGTAGTCCGCCACGCACTTCTTCGCGAAGGCGACGTCCTCTGCGGACATGTTCTTCGGGTGTAGCTCGAATCCGAGACGCGCGCTCATCGCCACGTCGAAGCGGTACTTGAGCGGCGTGGTGCGGTGCGTCTGGTGGTTCGGCACGTCCGTCACGTGCGCGGCGATCGTGCAGGCGGGATAGAACTGGCTCTCGCCCCACTGGATGAACACGCGCTCGCGCGCATCGGAGTCGTCCGAGCCCCAGAACTCGTCCGCGTAGCGCAGGAAGCCGTAGTCGACGTGGCCACCTCCGGACGAGCAGGCCTGGATGTCCACCTGCGGGTACTTCGCGCGCACCTTCGCGAGCAGGTCGTAGAGGCCGGTGGTGTAGTCGAACGGCAGGTTCGCCTGGTGCGCCGCGTCGAGGTAGGTGGAGCCCATGTTGTAGAAGTCGGCGTTCGCGTCCCACTTGATGTAGGCGAGGTCGGGGATCTTGGAGTAGAGCGCGTCGAGCTGGTTGTAGATGTTGTCGCGCACCGCCGGGTTCGAGTAGTCGAGGACCGTCTGCGAGCCGCCGCGCCCGACGTTCACGGGACGGTTCTTCTCGCGAATCACCCAGTCGGGATGCGCCTCGTAGATCCAGCTGTTCGTGTTAACCATCTCCGGCTCCACCCAGAAGCCGAACTTGAGTCCGCGCTTCTTGGCCTCGTCGCTGAGGCCGGCAAGCCCGTGCGGCAGCTTCTCGGGGTTGATGATCCAGTCGCCGAGGCCAACCTTGTCGCGATGGACGTCGTCGCGCGCGTACTTGCCCGTGCCGAACCAGCCGTCGTCGAGAACAAACAGCTCGCCGCCCATCTCCTTAACGCCGTCCATCATGTCGTGCAGCACCTGTTCGGTGAAGCTGAAGTAGCTGCCCTCCCAGCTGTTGAGCAGCACGGGGCGCGGCTTCTGTCCGGCAGGCAGCTGCCAGTCGCGCGCCCATCGGTGGATGTTGCGGGAGATCGGTCCCTTGCCAGCGTCAGAGAACGTGAACGCGAACTTCGGCAGCGTGATCGACTTGCCGGCGTCGAGCACGTACGCGCCGGCGGACGTGTCGGCGCCCGCACGCACCTCGATGAAATCGCACTGGTCGCGCTGCACGCTGATGCCCCACGATCCGGTCCAGCACAGGACGCCGCCGATCACGCGCCCTGCGGTCTCGGTGGACTTCTCGCCGCACGTCAGCATGAAGCTCGCGTTGTTCTCCCACGCGTCGCGCACGCCGCTACGCGAGCCGATCGCCACCGTCTGCCCGCGCTCCACGGGCGTCTCGCGCAGCTGCGCCTCCGCCGCCCACTGCCCGGTGGTGTACTGCAGGCGAAACGCGTTCGCGAGGAGCGGGAAGTCCATGGCGAACGAGTCCATGCGGCCGAGCCGCACAGCGCCCGTCTCGCCGTTCTTGAGCTCCACCCATGTCTCGATCACGTCGCACGCCTCCAGCGCGCGGAAGTGCTGGATCACCCAGAACGGGTAGACGCGGTCCTTCTGCTTCAGCACGATGTGCGTGGCACCCGACTTGTCAGGCACCGTCTCCACCTTCTCGCCCACGAGGTGGAGCGTGAGGCAGCCGTCGGCGTGCGTCACCTGTAGGCCTCCCCACTTGTTGAAGCCGTAGCCGCCTTCCTTGTCACCGCCGAAGGCAGCATAGGCGGCAGGGCGCCGCTGAGAGACGTGGTTGCCGCCAGCCCACCGGTCCCACGCGAGCGCCGCCGCGTCGGACTCCGACGCGACCTTTGCGCCGTAGTGCGCCACGTTCCACGCGCCGTGCTGGCGGCGCAGCGCCAGCGTCGTGTTCTTGGTCTGCAGCAGGAACGCGTCGTCCGCCGCCATCGCAGCCCCCGCCATGCAAAGGCACAGCGCCGCCATCGTCTTCATATTCATAGTTGTCTCCTTTAAAGGTTGCACGCCACTATTCTACCAAAAACCTCATGGCCCTTCAAAGCGGCTGGCCGCAGAACCCCATGCCGATGCGCACGGCTTGAAGTCTTGCCCCACGTCTCGCGGGCCTTCTTGAGCGCCTTGAAGATGTGGTCGATCTCCTCGTAGCGTTCGTCGAGCCGGCCGCTGTTGAACGACTGGAACACCATGATGAACAGCTTGAGCTCGCCGACGATGGGCACGAATCCCTCCGGTTTCTGGCCGGTATGCCGCTTGGAGATCACGATCTTCTTGGGATCGAAGAGATGCGCGTCCTGGAAGATCTTCGCCACCTGCTCGCGGTAGCAGTCCCCCATGAGGATCACGCTTCCCGCGTTCATCGTCACGTTCGTCTGCTCGAAAACGGGCGCGAAGTGGACGTTCCGCTCCATGCGCGGATTGTACCAGATGTTCAGCAGGTTGCCGATGTCGTCGTCCACGGACCACATCTCCTCGATGCGCCGCACGCCCACGAAGCGGTTGCGCCTGAGCTTGCTCTTACCGATCTTGTCAAAGGCGTCGAGAAAGCCCTCGTAGAGAAGCCCGCTACCGTAGGCGTTGTAGTGCGCCCCCGCCGGCGGGAACACGCAGTGCTCCCATCTCGGCTTCGTCGACAGCATGTACCTGCAGCCGTTGTACACCTTGAGCCCGGCCTCCGTGCAGATGGACTCCATCTCGCCCTGCACGTCGTAGTTGGTGTAATTCCACAACCGCTGGTGCCACCACGGCAGATATTCGGGGTACAGCTGCTGCTTGTCGGGGACGGTGGCAAAGACGAACTCCGCGCCGATCGACGTGCAGTATGCATCAATCTCCTTCAACAGGGCCAGGACCTTTTCGTATTTCTGCCGTCCAGCCGGGCGCGGACAGCGCAGGTGGAACTGCGAATACGGGCGCTCGAACAGGAACTCGTCCTTCCCCTCCATGATGCTCTGGTTGTAGCCGTAGTGGAACAGCCCGGAGTTCATCCACTCGCGGATCTGGTAGGCGGTCTTGAGGAAGGCCCTGCGCAGGAAGAACTGCTTCGCGTACGACTCCGTGAAGGCGTCCTGGTACTGCCGCGTCCTGAAGCTCTCGACCGTCAGGGAAGGCGGCGTGACCTTCTTCTCCCAACCATAGAGGCGGACGAAGTTGTCGTGCGCACCGAACAGGTAGAGCGCCGGAGCGGCAAGGCACGCGAAGAAGACGATGCAGAATAGAACTTTGAGGATTTTGTCCATGGCATCGCCTCAGAATCGGAAATAGATGAAGGGACTGTAGGCGGACGTCATCGCCAGCACGTACACGACCACGAAGAACGCCATGCCGCAGACAAGGCGCACCGCCTCCGGCGTGCGCTTGGCGACGGCGTCGAACACAGGATAGGCCGCCACGCAGCCGATCAGGAGCAGCAGGAGCTTGTCCAGCGAGAGGAAGTCGATGGATTGGTTGAAGCTCGTGAACGCGGCAGTGGCCCCGCCGAACATGTTGCAGATGTACGACCACGCGTAGCCCATGTCGGGCGCGCGGAAAAGGACCCAGCCCACGACGACAAAAAGGAGTACGTAGGCATTGCCCAGCACCTTCGGCATCCGGTCAACGACTTTCCTGAACCCGCACCGCTCCGCCACGAGCCCGATGCCGTGGTAGACGCCCCAGGCGACGAAGTTCCACGCCGCCCCGTGCCACACGCCGCAGAGGAGGAACACGACGAACAGGTTCACGTAGGTGCGCACACTCCCCTTCCGGCTGCCGCCCAGCGGGATGTAGAGGTAGTCGCGGAACCAGGTCGAGAGCGAGATATGCCATCGCCGCCAGAACTCCTGGATGGAACACGAGCCGTACGGGTGGTCGAAGTTCTCGAGGAAGCGGAAGTTGAACATCCGCCCGAGGCCGATGGCCATGTCGGAATACCCCGAGAAGTCGAAATAGATCTGGATCGTGTAGGCGATCGCGCCGAACCAGCAGTAGAGGCACGGGATCGACTCCACGGGCGCGGCGAAGATCACGTCCACCATCGACGCCATCGCGTCCGCCACAAGCACCTTCTTCGCAAGTCCCAGCGCGAAGCGGCGGATGCCCGCGACGATGTTCTCGAAGTTCGCCGTGCGGTTCTCGAGGTCCTGCGCGATCGTGGCGTAGCGGACGATCGGGCCGGCGATCAGCTGTGGGAAGAGGCTGACGTACAGCATGAACTTGAACGGGTTGCGCTGCGCCGCGACGGTGCCGCGAAAGACGTCCACGATGTACGAGATGATCTGGAACACGTAGAACGAGATGCCGATCGGCAGCGCGATCTTCGGCACCTCGAACCCAAGTCCGACGGTCTTCAGAACCGGCAACAGGTTCTCGGCCAGGAACCCGAGATACTTGTACGCGACAAGCGCCCCCAAATCAACCGTGACGCCAACGGCCAGCAGCGTCTTCGCCAGCCATCTCCGTTCCCCGGAGGCGGCGATAGCCCGCGCGAGCACGTAGTTCACCACCATCAGCGCGACCATCGTCACGACGGCGGACGGCTCGCCCCACGCATAGAACAGGAGGCTGAAAACCAGCAGCACGTACGGCCGGGCGGTGTTGTTCGCCAGAAAATAAAAGGCGAACAACACTGGCAGGAACAATCCCAGGAAAACTGGAGACGTGAAAACCATGCGTCGTCTATTTCTTCTCCAGCTTCCTAACTTCGTAACGCGCTAGCTCAAGGTTCAACTTGCCAACGGAACCGCTGACGTCGATGTCGACCTTCTGGCTCTTCTCGGACGTGTTGACCACGATCACGGCCGTGCGGTCGCCCATGTCCTTCGCCCACCAGACGACTGGCCGCTTCGCGTCTCCGGCATGGCCGTTCCGCGCCGCGCCGGGGGCATTCACGAGCGGACGCAGCTCCACCATCTCGCGGACCACCTTGCGGAGGTCGTCCCACGCCTTCGGGTTCTGCGCCGCCGTATAGTAGTCGCGGCAGTCCCGCGCGAACCACCACCACCACAGGCCGTTGCACGCCTCCGCGATGCCGAGCATCGCGCACGCGCGCAGATGGTCGTAGTCGCGCGCGAACTTCGCGGGATCCGGCTCGACGCCCCTCCGCCGCGCCGCGCCCTGCTTCTGGTCGTTGCAGTTGACGAGCAGGGTGATCGGCGAGGCGTTCTTCAGGAACTTGCGGTGCTCGGCGATCTGACGCACCACGCCCGCCGGGTCGCCGTACGCCTGCGTCCAGTGCGTGTCCCACGTGCGGCGGTACTCGTTCATGGTCTCGTTCCACGTCGTCATTACCACGGGATGGTACGGGTCGAGCTCGCGCACGAGGTCGGCGAGCGCCGTGAGCAGGTCGGGCGAGACGAACTGGGCGGGGATCTCCGGCTCGTCGAAGAGATACCAGCAGAAGAGCCCCGCATGGTCGGCGAGCGCGCCCACGCGCCGCGCGATGTGCGCGAAGTTGCCCTGCACGATGCCGTCGTGCGAGCGCGTGCCGCGGTCGAAGCCGATGAACGCCCGCAGGCCGTCCGCCTGCCAGCAGGCGTCGAGATAGGCGCGGCACGCCACGTCGTCCTGGTCGCTCTCCCACCGGTAGGTGTGCACCACGTCGAACCCCGCCCGGCGCACCTCCTGCATGTACTTCGGCGCCACCTCGTAGATGCCGAGCGGGAAGATGCGCTTTCCGTCCTGCTCGTAGCGTCCGTCCGCCGACACCACCACCGCGTTCTCCGGCTTCGGCGCGTTGAGCAGCCAGAAGCGCCGCGTAGCGACGTTCCCCGCCGCGTCCTTCGCGACAAGGTTTCCTTCCATGAGACCTTTCGGCCAGCCGCCCGACGGCGGAGCGAAACGGTATTCGACTTCGTCTCCTTCAAGCCGCCGGGACGGCGGCTCCCCATACGGGAGCGCCGCGACTTCGAGACCGCTTGCCTTGAAAACGACGGAAATCTCACGCGGATTCTTCTCCTTCACGCGCACGGCGAAGGACTGGTCAGGCGCACAGACGCGCGCGCCCCGCGAGACGATGCGCGGCGGCAGGCAGTCGCGGTCAACCGGCGCCGTCTGCGTGAAGCGCCACGGCTGGGGATCCTCCAACCCCTTCGCCAAGACCCGCCAGTACCACTCGCCCGGCTCCAGCGGCTCGGTCAGCTGGAACTCGGCGATGCCGCCCGCGTCGTAGGAGCGAACGGCCCCCTTCCCGAACGCCGGGTCGCGCGAAAGCTCCACCGTGTAGCGGCGCGCGCCGCGGTGCGGACGCCACGTGAAGAACGGCGCGTTGTCCGCGAGCGTCGCCCCGTCCGCCGGCGCGAACTTGTCGGCGGAGACCTCGTCGTGGACGAGCGTCACGTCGTCGAACCAGGCGCATCCCGAGCCGCGCACGGCCAGGTAGAAGATCGCGTATGCGGCGCGTTGGTTCGCCATCAGGTTGCGGCATTCGACCTTCTTCCAATCCTTCGTTCCGTAAATGCCGCACGCGTACTCGCCCGAGCCGCACCACTTGCCGTCCTTGTCCGCCCACTCCACGATCAGGCCGGCGCCCACGGACGGCATCCGCCCTTCCGCCTCGCGCACGTCCTCGGTCTTGACGAAGCAGGAGGCGCGGTACCGTGCGCCGGGCTTCACCGGAACCTGCCGCGTCACGTAGCAGGAATCCTTCTTCGGGTCGTCCACGCGCAGGCGCACGGACCCCTTTCCGCCGTGCGCCACCGTGGCGTCGTGCGCGGCCTTCGGCGGGAGCGACCAGCCCGCCGCCCCGTCCTCGAAGCCGGGGTTGGCGAACTCCACCGGCACGAGCCGCTGGCGCGGGTGGCCGAAGGCGATCCGGCGGCGCGCGCGCGTCTCGGCGTCGAACGACTCGTTGACCGTCCATTCGTGCCGCCACGACATCCGGCACGGCTCGGTGGACCGTCTGCACGCGATGAAGCGCACGTGGTTGCCGCCCTCCTGGCGACGCCTGTCCTGGAGGGCGAAGTCGTTGCCTTCCAGCACCGTGAAGGCGTACTGCGCGTCGGGATACTCGAACGCGAGGCGGCGTCCGCCCACGGACTCGAACGTGCGTCCGGGCTCGATCGGACAGAATGTCCGGCCCACCATCGGCCAGACTGAGCCGTCCTTCTCGGCGAAGCTGTCCAGTGGGATGTTGAAGCCGTACTCCACGGGTCCGAACTCCTTCAGGATGTCCACGTCCATCGCGAACGCGGCGCGTCCCTTGGCGAGCGTCACGGCCAGCTTCACGTTCGCGTTCGGCCCGGTCTTGGAGAACGTAACCGTGTCCCCTTCCCGCCGCGCGGCATACCCGCGCCCGCCGAACGTCCCGCGCTTGTAGCCGTCCGTCCAGCCGCCGAGCGTCACGTCGGAGAGGAGCTTCCGCCCCTTGTACGACAGCGTCAGCGCGGCGTTTCCGCCGCCCGTCAGCTCCCAGTCGCCGACCGTGAACATCTCCGCCGGGAGGGTCGCGCTTGCCGCGACCGCCGCGGCCAAGACCAGAATTGATCTTTTCATCGTCTCCAGTTCCTTCCTATAGATTCTGCGAACAAGATTACCTTTGGGTCATCTGCGGCGTATTCTCGAGCAGCCAAGTTGCCGCATCGACTTCTTTTTAACGGAGACAGCAATATTGTACCATATTTTTTTATCGTCGGTAAATAAAACCATCAGCCGACGCGAACTGAGGGGCGCATCTGCGTAATTCACCGCCGAGCCTTCTGATGATTGGAAACAACTA
>CAMPAF010000132.1 GCA_946631535.1 uncultured Verrucomicrobiota bacterium | reverse complement strand
CCACGCGCCGGTACATCGTGTACGGCTCGTGCGCGCCGAACGTCCACCGCGTCGTCAGCGGGTCGATCTCCACGAATTGCGCGGCCTGCGCAGCGCACGCCGCAACTGCCGCTACAACCGACATCCTGATTCTTGCCTGTGTTTTCATGCGCATATTCTACCATAATTCCTCGTGCCGCCGCTGGATCTTCACAGCTGTGGCCAGTCGTAGACGGCAAGCGCACCGTGCACGGAATCGGCGAAATTGGCCTTCGCGCCAGACCGGACCTCCTCGGCCCAGGCAGGCGGCTTGTCTCGTATCTCCACAGCGCCCGAGAAAGCAGCAGGCGCCACGAAGCGCGCATGGACCGCCGGAATCACAGCGCGGCCGCAGGCGATGAGACGAGGCGTGGAAAAACGTGCGGCGAGCGCGGCGGCGCAGTCGATGATGTTCTCGGCGCGGATGCCCACCAACGAACGGCCGAGTGGATACCATGTCATGGCCAGCGTCTCGTCGGAAACGGCCTGGCCCGAGAACTTGCGCGCGAAACGCCCAATCTCGCCCCAGCCGCAAAGGTCCGGCAACAACACAGGGCTGCCTTCAGCGAGAACGCTGCGCACCCGCTCGATTCGCGATGCGCGCGGACCGTCTCCGCAGATGATGGTCGGCTGCGCCGTCACGGCGTCCGGCACGAGAAGCACGGCTGGGAACTGCGCACCGTCGGGAGAGAAGAACGACATGCGCTCCACCGTCACTCCCGGCAACTTCTCCGTTCCCAGGACGTGCGCCTGCGCAATCGGTCGCGCAGCAGCGCGACCCTCCCCCTCCGATCGGTCGTTCAAACGGATTCCGGCGAGTCGCGCCACGGTTTCCGCCGTCAAGATGGTGGCTCCCGAAGCAGGAGGGGCGCGCTCCTGCGCGACCGCCTCCAATCGCTTCAATTCATCCTTCAACAAATCATGCACCGTCCTTGCGCCAGGCAGGGAACACGTCCGTCCTTCCGGCGTCGCGTACAGTTCGCGTTCCTCCCGGTAGGTGGCGATCTGTTTCTGGACAAACCCATAATCCTTGCCGCCCAGATCGAGCCCCACGTTCTCAGAGCGGTAGGAATCGAAGTCGGTGCGTACCGCCTCGCGATCGCCGTTGACCCACCGGCGGAACCAGTCGAGCGACGCCTGGCGGCTGCCCTCGGGCCAGTAGTGTCCGCACGTGCCGCGGATGAGCGCGAAGCGGTCGCCCCAGCCAAAGCGTCCGGCGACGTCCTGCGCGGCGGCGAAGGTGGAGACCGTGCCCCGATACGGGAAGAAGTCGCCCAGCGTGCAGCACACGAGGACCGGACTCGGCGCGCGCAGCAGCAGGTATCCGAGGTGGTTGAGGCCGAAGGTCAGCTGCCCGAAGTGTTCCTGTTCGGCGTCGGAAGGGAACCGGCTCTCGAACGTGTCATGGATGGTGGAAAGGTAGCATGCCGGCGCTGCCGCCTTCACACGGTCGTCCAGCGACATCACAAGTGCCGTGGCCGTTCCGCCGCCGGAAATGCCGTATACGCACAGCTTCTCCCTGTCCACGTCGGGACGCTCCTGCAGATAATCGAGTGCACGCATCGCATCCCACACGCGGATCCGCGCAAAGGACCAGCCGAGCCGGTCCGCGAGCGCGCCGCCCCAGTTGTGCCCCTTCCAGCTCGTGCGTTCAGGGGCCTCGGCGCGCTCGCCCTGGTCGACGGGATCGTACACGAGCGTGACGAACCCGGCACGCGCCCCGGCGATGCCGGCGTACTGGTAGCCGACGGCAGCCTTGCCGTTGTCCGTGTGGCCACAGGGAACGAGTAAGGCCGGATACGGCTTGCGAAAATCCGCGTCGGCGCGCGGCACGTACACGTTTCCGCTCACCCAGAAATTCGACTGCGACGCAAACAGCACCTTCTCGATACGGATGCCCTCTTCGAGAAGGACCGTGCCAGTGGTGCGGGCCTGAAGCGGCGTCCGCTCGGGCAGACCGCCCAGCGCGACGAGAAAGGACGCGCGCATCGCCTTCTGGCGAACGGCCATCTCTTCCGACGTCTTGACCTTCCGCCACGCCTCGTCGGCCGCGATGTCGGCCTCGGCCAGCGCGCTCATCGCGAGCAGCTCGCTTGAACCGGCGAGCACTGACGGCAGGACAGGGCGCGCAACGGCCGTCTCCAGCTCGCGCTGCGGAACTTGCGCGGGGCGGCGCCGAGCGTCGTCTCTGGACGCGCACATCTCGAACACCAGTTCACCACCACGCACGATGTCGGCGTGCTTCAGTATGAATCCGCGCAGCGGCTTGCCGTTCAGCGTCACGGACTTCACGTACTTGTTCTCCCGCGTGAGGCCCTTCGCCACGATGGTGAACGTTCGGGGAGGGACGCGCTCCTGCGCGTCCGCGGTCGCGCTGGAGCGCGATCCTCCCGTATGGAGAGCCGCCGTCTCGGCGGCGGCAGGGAGATGCAGTACGACCTTGGGGAACTGCGGCGCGCCCAGCACGTAGTCGCCGCCGCACGGGTTGAACGGATAGAACCCCATCGCCGCAAACACGTACCATGCGCTCATCTGCCCGCAGTCGTCGTTGCCGCACAGGTCGCCAGGCTTCACGCCGTAGAACCTGTCGCAAACTTCGCGGACGACCTCCGCCGTCCTGTCAGGACGTCCCGCGAACGGGTAGAAGTACGCCACGTGGTGGCTAGGTTCGTTGCCATGCGCGTACTGTCCGATGAGTCCCGTCACGTCGCCCACGAAGCCCATGCCCTCCGTCCGCTCCGGCTGCACGAAGAGCGCGTCGAGCTTCTTGACGAACGCATCTTTACCACCCATCGCAGCGATCAGGCCGATTGGATCCTGCAGGACGTGCCACGTGTACTGGAAGGCGTTGCCCTCCGTGAAGTCGTTGGGCCTGTTGTGGTCGTGCCCCAGTTGAAAGGGGTCGAACGGATCACGCCACTTCCCCTGCGTATCCTTGCCTCGCATGAAGCCCGTCGACGCGTCGAACACGTTCTTCCAATATCCGGAACGCCGGCGAAAGAACGCCTCGTCTCCTCGCCCTAACGCCGCGCAGAGCTGCGCCGCGCACCAGTCGTTGAAGCCGCACTCCAGCGTGCGCGAAATCGACTCGCCCCTGATCTTGTCGAACGGGTAGTAGCCGTATCTGTCGTAAAGATCCCATTCCTCCTTGATCTTTGGCTTGCCGTCGAGGTTCCGGTGCGTCACCGTAAGCGAGTTCGTCACGGCCTCGAACGCGAGGTCCGCGTCGAACCCGCGAAATCCCTTGAGGTAGGCATCCACGATCACAGGCACCGAGTGGTTGCCGATCATGCAATACGATTCCCATCCGAAGTACGGGATCACCGGCAGAAATCCGAGCGCGCGGTAGTGTCCCAGCATGGAATTGACGAATCCGTCCACGCGCTCGGGGATCGCGAGCGTGTAGAACGGATGCGCGGCCCGGAACGTGTCCCAGAGCGAGAGACCTGTGTAGTAAGCGCCGCCCTTCGCAGTCGCCACCTTCGCGTCACCGCCACGGTAGCGTCCGTCGACGTCCGCGATGTCGTTGGGCTGGATGAAGAGGTGGTAGAGCGCCGTGTAGAAGGCGGTGCGCTGCTCGGCGGACGCCCCAGGCACCTGCATGCGCGAGAGAAGCGCGTTCCACTTCGCCCTCGCCGCCGCGCGGACCTCGTCGAAGGACCGTCCCTCCGCCTCGGCCGCGTAGTTCTTCGCCGCGCCGTCCTTGTCGACCGTCGAGATGGCGGCCTTCACCACGAGCGGCGCGCCGGATGCAAACTCTAGCACGTAGCGGTCGCCCTTCTCCGTGGACTGCGCTTTCGGCAGCTTCGTAGCCTTCGTCCACGGGCGGTCGAAAACGACCTTCCAGTACACGCTACGCCGCAGCCAGGCGTGCGTCCTGCGGCCGCCCGAGAACGAGCGACCGTCATCGCCCAAGGCGTTCTCGAACTCCACGACGGCCTTGCGCATCGCACCCGCGTTCACCCACTGGAGATCCACCAGCAGTTTCACCGGCTTGCCGGCGGCATAAGTGAAGCGGTACACGCCCACGCGCGGCGTGGCCGTCGCCTCGGCTACGATGCCGTCGTTCGTGAACGACACGGTGTAGTAGCCAGGCGTGCCCTTCTCGGAGCCGAAGTCCTTCGCCAGGCGCCACTGCACCGGATCGCCGTCCGCGAATCCGACGGAGAACGGCAGGATTCGTACGTCTTCGAGATCGGGGCAGCCCGTGCCGCTCAGGTGTGTCTGCGAGAACCCGTAGACGAACTTGTCCTCCCACACGTAGCCGGAGCAGTGGTCCCAGTCGCAAAGCCCCGTGTCCGGACTCGCCTGCACGAGCGAGAACGGACATGCCGCGCCAGGGAAAGTGTGTCCGCGGTACGATCCGCCGATGCGCGTGTCCACGTACGAGGCGACGTCGGCCTCGCCGGACGCGGCCGACGCCTCGGCCCCTTGCGCAACAACGGCAAGAAAACCTACGGGGACCACTAGACATGATATGACAAGAACGGCAGAAAGTTTCATGCCAATAGGATAGCAGAAACGTCCGATGCAGGCAACCTGCGGGAGCACACGTCATAATGGAGAATGGCCATGCAACCTTGTCTCGCGAGCGCCTGGAATATGGTAAAATACGCGGCATGGAAGACTTCCCGCAGGACAAACTCGCCGCTGGCTTTGCCGAACACAGGCAGAGGCTCTTCGCGCTGGCACAGAAACGGATCAACCCGATACTGTTCAAGAGAATGAGCGTGGAGGATGTCCTGTCGGAAACATACGTCAACGCGACGAAGCGGCTTGACTATTTCGCCGCGCATGGCGACGTGCCAATCTACTACAAGCTGCGAACGCTCCTTCTTCAGACGATATGCGACATCGAGCGCCGCCACCTCCAGGCGCAAGGACGCGATGCCTATAAAGAATTGAGAATGGAGGATGGAGAGCGTAGGATCGATGGAGATGCCCGCGAGCCCGGCAGCGATTTAGGCGTAGGAGAATTGCCCGCCGACATCACGTCTCCAGCCTCCCGCGTGGACAGAGACGAGCGCCATTCGATTCTTCGCCGCACCCTTGCCGCGATGCCGGAGAACGACCGCGCGATCCTCGTCATGCGCCACTTCGACGGAATGGGCAACGCCGAATGCGCCGCCGCGCTGGGGCTCACGGAAAAGGCGGCGTCGATCCGCTATGTCCGTGCCTTGGAGCGCTTGCAACAGAAGCTTGCGGAGGTTTCATGCATCAGGAAGAACTGACGGAGGAACTTCGGTCATTGGCTTCCGAACTGGACGAACTGGCCGCGTTCGACATGGGAGGGGCGCAGTTCGCTGCGACCGACGCGGGCGCAATCAATTGCGCCCCTCCCGAGATTCCTGATTTCCAGATCGTCTCGCCGCTCGGACAGGGCGGCATGGGGGCAGTCTACGTGGCGCGGCAGGTTTCGCTTGGGCGCGACGTCGCTGTCAAGGTCGTTTCGGAGAAATCGGACACGCCACTCCCGGACGAGGCGCGAACCGTCGCGCAACTTCACCATCCCAACATCGTGCAGGTATTCTCGGCAGGAGTCGTTGCCGACTCTGCATGGTTCGCAATGGAACTGGTCAAAGGCGAAAGTGCCGAAAGGCACACGTTCCACTCGATGGAAGAAGTGGTTCGCCTTGGCATCGCCGCCGCCGAGGCGCTTTCATACGCCCACAGGTGCGGCATTCTCCACCGCGACGTGAAGCCGTCCAACGTCTTCATCGGCGAAGACGGAAGGGTGAAACTCGGCGACTTCGGCCTTGCCTGCCTCGCGGCGGAAGGCGTCAGGGACAAAAGCGGCACGAAACGCTACATGGCGCCGGAAGTGCTTAACGGCGGCGAAGCGACCGAATCGAGCGACCAGTATTCGCTTGGCGTGACCCTGCGCGAACTGGGAGGGTCACGCGTGCCTCCTGATTTCGCCGCGATTTGCGCTAAGGCTACTGCGCACGATCCAACCGACCGCTACGAAAGCGTTGAGGCGATGCTTGACGATTTGCACCGTTTCCTCGCGCACGCGCCCGTCGCCGCCAATCCGCCGTCACCCTTGCGCCGCTTTCGGCTTTTTGCGCGGCGCAATCCCCTCGCCGCTTTTGGAACTGTCTCCGCCGCGAGCCTTCTCGCGGCGTTCGTCGCCGCGCTTGCGGTCGGCTACGTGCGCACGACGCGCGCCTTGGCAGAAACGGAACGCGCGCGAGCGCAAACCGAGAAGGCGCTGGCCCAGACCGAGCAGGAAGCCGCCTCGGCAGCGCGATCGCTCGTCTTTGCGCTTACGAACGTCGACCGCCGCCAGGGTGACGTACGCGATGCGGAGCTGAAGCGCGCGTGCGAAGCCGTACGTTCGCTCATGGTCCGTTTCCCGTCCAACGAAACCATACGAGCCTCGCAGGGACGACTCAAATACGCCATAGAAGCGCACCAGCGTCTCAAAAGTCAGCGGGGCGGCAATCTGCGTCCGCCACGCAACTTTCCACCCCGAGCTGCTGACCAAGGTAGAACGGCTCCGCCGAATGTATGGCCATCACCATGAAACAGGCAATGACCCGCAGCCAGTCAAGAAAAACGACTCTTTCGCGCTTCATTTTCACATCAACAGGCGCTTTGCGTGGGGAAGAGCTGGTCGAGTATCTGCTCTGCGGGCGTGTACGCCTTCTTCGAGGCGTTGCACGCCGCGCAGCACGGCACGCAGTTGCCGCGCGTGGACCTCCCCCCGCGCGCCACTGGCACCACGTGGTCGAGCGTAAGGTTCGCCGCGCCTACCTTCTTGTGGCAGTAGTGGCACACGCCGGCGGCGATCTGCGCGCGCCACCAGTCGGTCTTCCGCAGCGCGCGCGCCTTTTCGCGCTCGCGCTTCACGTGGGCAGGGTCTGGATTTAGGTCTAGCCAGTCGGCCATCAAAACTCCAGCGCGGCGTACATCTTCGCGAGGAACTCCTCGTAGGAGAGGCGCTCCTGCTGCATCGAGTCGCGGTCGCGCACCGTGAACTTGCCGTCCTTTGGCGACTCGGGGTCCACCGTGATGCACCACGGCGTGCCAGCCTCGTCCTGGCGGCGGTAGCGGCGGCCGATCTGCCCGCTCTCGTCCCAGAAGGTGTTCACCTTCTTGCGGAGCTTGGCGAAGATGTCCTTGGCCATCTTGTAGCTGGCCTCGTCCTTCTTGACGAGCGGGAACACGGCCACCTTGACGGGCGCGACCTTCGGGTTGAAGTGCAGCACGGTGCGGACGTCGTCCTTGCCCTTGTCGTCCGTGAGCTTCTGCTCCTCGTACGCCTCGCAGAGGAGGGCGAGCATCAGGCGGTCGACGCCGGCGGACGGCTCGATCACGTGCGGCACGTACTTGCCGTCGAAGAGGTTCTTGCAGAACGCCTCGGCGGCGAGCGCGTCCTTGCCGCGCGAAACCCAGTCCTTCTGGACCTTCTCGATGAAGGCGGCGCGGGCCGCGTCGTCCATCTTCTTCGCCGCCTGCTTGAGCGGGTCGTCGAACACCATCTGGCTCTCGCCGGACCACTTCTGGTGCTGGGAGAGGTCGAAGTCGCTGCGGGCGGCGATGCCCTCGAGCTCCTGGCGGCCGAACGGGAAGTCGTACTCGATGTCCACGCAGGCGCGGGCGTAGTGGGCGAGCTCGTCGGGCTTCTGCCAGTACTCGACGAAGCGCGAGGGCGGCAGACCGACGGCGGTGAGGAACTTCTTGCGCTGCTCCACCCAGTACTTGTGCCACACCTCCCAGCCCCAGTCGTCCTGCACGGGGCCGTCCAGGTCGGGGTTGTCGGCGAGCGTCACCACGTGTCCGTGCAGGATCTCGACGGCCTCGTCCGGCCGGATGAAGAACTCAAGCTCCATCTGCTCGAACTCGCGGCTGCGGAACGTGTAGTTGCGCGGCGTCACCT
>CAMPAF010000131.1 GCA_946631535.1 uncultured Verrucomicrobiota bacterium | reverse complement strand
AGAGCGAGAGGTTCATGTCCATGTCGAAGTCGTCCTTGCTCATCGGCGCCATGTAGGCCGAGTGCGGGTCGTAGGCCATCGACGCCGCCAGCAGGTAGCGCTCCAGCACCTTCTCGTCGTCCAGCTCCGTAAGGACCCACGCGAGGTAGTGCCGATACTTGTTGACCATGTTCTCCTTCGGCGTCGGCTCGGGCTTCTCCACGCTCTCGACAGCGTTGGTGGAATCAAGGGCCACCTCGACATTGGTGACGCCTTGGTTCTTGGCAGGGCTCGTGGTGCTGGCCGACTTGTCCCTCTTCTTTCCCGCCTTCTTTCTCGGCTTCTTGCCCGCCGCCTTCTCCTCGTCGTCAAGCTCGCGGCTCAGGATCTGGGCAAGCATCTCGTTCTTGATGCGCTTGCGCCATATCTCGTCGCGCTCCTCGCGCGTCGCCGGCCAAGGCGCCTCCTTGCGGTCGAACTGGCAGTCCTCCTTCACGGAGAAGTCGAACTCCGTCGTCTCCAGCATGTTGGTGACGTAGTTCACGCACTCCTCGAGGCGGTGGACGAACACCTTGTGGATGTCGTACGCGAACGACACGTCCCCGCGCCGGAGCGCGTCGCCGATGCGAAGGCGCATCGGCTCGAACTCGTCCAGGTCCGACTGCAGGAACACGGAGTGCCCGTAGTCGTACATCGTGACCAGGTTGGTCCAAGCCCGCTGGGATATCTCCACTCCAAGCGGCTGCTGCGTCACGTGGTACGTGGGCAGCATCCCCGCGACCTTGCGCGCGATACGCCCGTAGTGCTCCTGCGGCTTGACGTCGAGGTTCGCCACCGACGGCGCCTCTTCGCCCCACGCAAGAAACGAAATCACAGCAGCTGCAAAACTCAAGGTCCTGATTCTCATCTTGTCACCTTTCACAATCCACCAGTTCTTCCGCCCTTTTCCGGCTTCCCACTCTTATCCACCATTACCTCTTCACTATTTACACGCATGTCTCCATGAGCTGCGCCAGGCGCTCCACATCGCTGTCCGACAACACCTTCGGCCGCGACTGCATCCACGCCGTCACTTCGCTCGCGTTCACCACCACGGCCGTCCCGACCATCTGCTGCGCACCCGCAAACGTGTCCGAGGCGAAGCACAGCACCGGCATCACGTCGCCCTTCTCCCACCCTGCGCGCTTCAGCGCTGCCTTCACCGCCACGGCCTCGCGCGTGGCCTGCGTCACCGGCGCGCGGTCCGGCAGGGAGCCGTTCAAGAGTATCTCCCCCTCCTCCACCGTCACGCTCCCGCGCCAGCTCTTCGTCTCGACCGAGAACACTCCCGCCGGCCCCACCACGACGTGGTCCACGTGATGCCCGCCGGCGACGAAGTCGTTGAACACGTGCCATCCGCCTGGCAGCGTCGCCAGAAGCGCCGCCACGCGCTCCTCGCCGCGCGCGCCCTTGAAGAAGGACTCCACCCGCCTCAGGCCCTTCCTCCACAGGACCATCGTCGCCACAAGCGACAGCACGAAGAGCGCCGCGAAGACGAGCGTGTACTTCCCCATCGCCAGAGCCGCCCCGAACGCCCCCAGGGCGACGAAGCAAAGGAAAAGCGGCCACAGGGACAGCACCGTCCCGCGTACCTTGGCCCACTCTCCGGGCATGCCATGTTGTATCGCGTTCATAGTTCACGTAGGCCCCGCGCCAGCGACGCCATTTTGCGAATGGGCGCTATTGTAGCAGAATCCAGCCGCCCTGAAAAGGAGATTCCGCATCCGCAAAACTCCTCAAAAATCTGCTATAATTGACGCCATGAAAATCTCTGCAGTCAACGTGTATTTCGTCCGCCCCCGCTGGGGCTTCGTGGAAATCGTCACCGACGGCGGCCTCGTCGGGTGGGGCGAAGCGGTCCTGGAAGGCCACGCCAAGGCCGTGCTGGCGTGCGTGGAGGAGTACCGCGACTACCTTGTCGGCAAGGACCCCTCGCGCATCGAGGACATCTGGAGCACGATCTACCGCGCGGGCTTCTACCGCGGCGGCGGCGTGATGACGAGCGCGCTCTCCGGCATCGACCAGGCGCTGTGGGACATCAAGGGCAAGGCGTTCGGCGCGCCGTGCTACGAGTTGATGGGCGGACGCTGCCGCGACCGCATGAAGGTCTACTCGTGGATCGGCGGGGACCGCCCCGGCGACACGGGCCGCGCCGCGAAGGAGAAGATGGTCGCCGGCTTCAAGGCCGTCAAGATGAACGCAACCGAGGAACTGCAGATGCTGGACACCTACGACAAGGTGGACGCCGTGCTCGCGCGCGTGCAGGAGATCCGCGACGCCTGCGGCAAGGACTTCGGCATCGCCGTCGACTTCCACGGACGCGTCCACAAGCCCATGGCGAAGGTCCTCGCGAAGAAACTGGAGCCGTTCGGGCTGATGTTCATCGAGGAGCCGGTCCTGTGCGAGCACATGGAGGACTTCAAGGAGATCGCCGCCGCCGCCGACATCCCGATCGCGACGGGCGAGCGGCTCTACACCAAGTACGACTTCAAGCGCCTCCTGAACGCGGGCGGCGTGGACATCATCCAGCCCGACCTCTCCCACGCTGGCGGCCTCACCGAGGTGAAGAAGATCGCCGCCATGGCCGAGGCGTACGACGTGGCGCTCGCGCCGCACTGTCCGCTCGGCCCCATAGCGCTCGCGGCCTGCCTGCAGGTCGACGCCACGTGCTACAACGCCGTCATCCAGGAGCAGTCGATCGGCATCCACTACAACGTGGGCAAGACCGTGCTCGACTACGTGACCAACAAGGACGACTTCGCGTTCACCGACGGCTGGGTGGAGCTGCCGAAGCTGCCCGGCCTCGGCGTGGAGGTGAACAAGGAGCTCGTCGTCGAGGAGAACAAGACGCCCCACAACTGGAAGAACCCCGTCTGGCGCCACGCCGACGGCAGCGTGGCGGAATGGTAACCGATCGCATGAAGAACGCGGACTCAAGCAAAGAAAAGGAACTGACCATCACGGCCATCGTCCTGGGCGTGCTGCTGGCAGTCGTGTTCGGGGCCGCGAACGCCTATCTCGGGCTCCGCGTGGGGCTGACGGTTTCGGCCTCGGTCCCGGCCGCGGTGATCTCGATGGGCGTGCTGCGCTTTGTCCTGCGCCGCGATTCCATCCTCGAGAACAACATGGTGCAGACGATCGGCAGCGCAGGCGAGTCGTTGGCGGCCGGCGCGATCTTCACCCTGCCGGCGCTGTACCTGTGGGCGGGGGAACGTCCTGCGGATTTCGCCGTGCCCGAACTTCTGTCCGTCACGCTGATTGCCCTTGCGGGCGGAACGCTCGGCGTCCTGCTGATGGTGCCGCTGAGGCGCCCGCTGATCGTGGCGGACAAGACGTTGACATATCCCGAAGGACTTGCCTGCGCGGACGTGCTGCGCGCGGGCGAGGCGGGCGCGAAGAACGCGAAGAACGTGTTTGCCGGACTTGGAGTGGCGGCGGCCGTCAAGTTCGTGACGGGATGGCTCCAATGGATTCCCGAGACGTTTCTCTGGCCCGTCAAGCTCGTCCGCGGTGCGGTGGGGTTTGACGTTTCGCCCGCGCTCCTGGGCGTCGGATACATCGTAGGGCCGAAGATATCCGCATTCCTGTTCGGCGGCGCGATGCTCGGGTGGATGGTGATGATGCCCATTCTCGTCGCGACGGTTCCGGAGGCCGCCTCCCTGTGGGACGCGGGGAGCGTGAAGGACATCTGGCGCAACTATGTGCGCTATGTCGGCGCAGGGGCCATCGCCGTCGGCGGCTTCGTATCGCTCGTCAGGTCGCTGCCGACATTCCTCCATGCGTTCAAGCCGCTCAAGGGCGCACCGAACGGAGAGGACGGCGCGGAACGCGACGGCGGACGGGATCTCCCGATGAAGACCGTCATCGGGTGCCTGGCCTGCGTGGTCGTCTTCATCTGGCTTGTACCGGCCGTGCCCGTGTCGTTTATTGGGGCGCTCCTGATCGCCATCTTCGGCTTCTTCTTCGCGGCGGTGTCCGCGCGCATGGTCGGACTCGTCGGCAGCTCGAACAATCCGGTGTCCGGCATGACTATCGCCACGCTTGTCGTCTCCACCCTGGTCCTAAAGGAAACCGGTTCCGTCGGCGCGGCAGGCATGACCGCGGCGATCGCGATCGGAAGCGTCGTCTGCATCGTCGCGGCGATAGCGGGCGACACCGCACAGGATCTCAAGACGGGAAACCTGCTTGGCGCGACGCCGTGGAAGCAGCAAGTCGGCGAGCTTGTCGGCGTCACCGCGTCCGCGCTGGCCATCGGAGGCGTGCTCGTGCTCCTGCACAAGGCGTGGGGATTCGGAAGCGATGCGATCTCCGCGCCGCAGGCGATGCTGATGAAGGAAATCGTCGAAGGGATCATGGAGGGCGGCCTGCCCTGGAACCTAATCGGCATCGGCGCTGCCATCGCGGCGGTCCTCGCACTTCTGCGCGTGCCGGTGATGCCGGTCGCGATCGGCATGTACCTTCCCGTCGGGCTGAGCGTGACGATGTTCGCGGGCGGGCTTCTGCGCTGGGCCGTGTCGCGGCGGAGGAGCGAAGAGGCTTCGAAGGCCGAGGACGTCGGCACGCTGTTCTCCGCGGGACTTGTCGCCGGCGAGGGCCTCTGCGGAATCATCATCGCGATCCTGGCGCTGATTTGAACTGCAACGAGGCCCACGAAATGAAACCAAGCAGAAAGGACAACTGGCATGACGACACGTAAAGAGTTTCTGGCCGCTTCGGCGGCACTGGCGGCATACGGCGCGCTCGGCGAACACGCCCAACCGGGAGGGGCGCAACCTGTTGCGACCGCCACGGGAGAAAAAGCGCCGCCCCGCAACCGGCATCCCTATCAGGGGATCGACTGGTCCACGGCGCAGCAGATACGCGGCACGACGCACATGCACTGCAAGACGCAGGAGGACCTCGACGTGATCCTCAGGCGCATAGAGTTCCTCACGCTCTCCAACTACTACCCGAGCGCGCCGTGGTATCCGCTCGCGAAGATGACGGAGAACTACTACCGGCTCCACCACGACTTCCCCGTGACGGTGGCGAAGAAGCGCGTGCAGGGCCCGTTCGACTGGAACAAGATCGTCGGACAGTGGATCAAGGAGCTGCCGCAGGAGCTGCAGAAGGAATATCCGTTCCGCGAGGGCGGTAAGATATTCAAGCCCCTGCCGGAAGGCGTCTTGGAGGCGCCGAACGCGGAGCACCACAACTTCTACTACGAAAACGGAAAGCGCATCCCACGCCTGCACATGAACTCGCCCGGCTCGATGTTCGCCTCCGGCACGTTCGACCAGTGGGAACGGCGCCGTTTCCAGACCGGCGTGCGCGGCGGCTACGACTTCGGTTCCGGCGAGCTATGGAGCACGGCCATCGACCGCATGATCGAGGGGCTGATCTACCCCGACGGCGGCGGCGTGACGATCAACCATCCCGTGTGGTCGGCCTACTACAGGCCGCTCATCCTGAGCATCCTCGACCACGACCCGCGCGTGCTCGGCATGGAGGTGATTGAGGGCGGCCGCGGAAACGGCGAGAAATACTGGGACTGGGTGCTGGCGACGGGGCGGCAGTGCTTCGGCTTCTTCGTGCCCGACCACAACATCCGCCGCAAGGACGATTCGTTCGGCGTGAACGTGCTCGTCACGCCGGAGCGGAGCGTCCACGCCTGCCTGAAGGCGTACCGCGACGGGAACTTCTACGGCGCGCTGCGCGGGCTGAACGAACTGAAGTTCACGCGCATCTCGTTCCACGACACGACGGTCGAGGCCGAAACCGACAAGCCCGCCCGCCTGGAGGTCATCACTGGCGTCGGCAAGGTGAAGGAGACGAAGGGGAAGTCCGTGAAATGGACGATGGAAGGCCAGTATTCCGCGAGCGGTCCGCGCAATGGCGCGCACGTCTTCGCGCGCATCAAGGCGTATGCGCTGGACGGTTCTGGCGAAGAGCTATTCTCCCAGCCGTACATGCTCGTGCCCGACAGCAATGGCCTGGTCAGATAAGCGGATATGAACCATGGCAGGAGACTGAGAAATGCTTGATCCTAAATACATACCTCTGTTCCTTGGCGGATTCATCGTATGGATGGCGTTCGTCATCGGCGTGGGGTTCTTCGGCAGCCGCGGCAAGCGCGAGGGCGAGAAGTTCCTCACGGGCGGCAGCGACATGAGCCTCTTCCTCATCTTCTGCACGCTCGGCGCGACGATCATCGGCACAGGTTCGTCCATCGGCGCCATCGGCGACGGCTTCAACCACGGCTGGGGCGGTGCGATCTTCGGTCTCGGCAGCGCGCTCGGGCTGCTCGTCCTCACCTCGTTCGTCTCGATCCGCGGCAAGGGGTTCATCACGATGAGCGAGGAGGCGCAGTTCTACTACGGCGGCGACGCCCGCGTGCGCAAGCTCATGGGCTTCATGATGTTCGTGATCGAGATCATCTGGATCGGCAACCACGTCAACGGCGGCTCCAAGTACCTTTCCTACGTCTTGGGCATCGACCCGACATGGTGCAAGCTGATCACGGTATGCGGCTTCGGCGCGTACGTGTTCATCGGCGGGTACGTGGCCGTGGTGAAGGCGGACGTGATCCAGTTCTGCGCGATCGTCGGCGGCTTCTCCTTCATCGCGATAAAGGCGCTGCCGCTCGCGGGCGGATACGAGGCGATCTCGCAGACGTTCGCCGCCGCGGGCAAGCCTGGCGCGATGGGCTTCTACGGGCTCGGCAGCTACGGCGCCCTCGCGGCGCTTGCGCTCGTATTCTCCACAGTGATGGGCGTCGTCGGCACGCCGACGTACCGTACGCGCATCTACACGTCGCGCGACGAGAAGGTCGCGCGGCGCGCATTCCTCGGCCAGAGCGGCATGATGTTCCTCTGGAGCTTCATCACGGCCCTCATCGGCATGAGCGCCTACGCGATAATGGTGCGGAACGGCCACACGCTCGAATCCGGCGACTACGCGTTCTCGTACATGGCGACGCACGTCCTCGGCCCGGCGGTCGGACTCATGTTCCTCATCTGCGGCATGTCGGCGACGATGAGCAGCGGCGGCTCCGACGCGATATCCGGCGTGACGATCCTCCTCACGGACGTCGTCCCGTCGGTCACCGGACGGCGCATCGCCGAGAAGAACTACGCGTTCGCGAGCCGCATCGCCCTTCTCGTGGCGCTGGCGATCGCGTTCGTCATCACGCTCTTCGTGGGCGACGTGATCGCGTACTTCCAGAAGGTCGTCGGCTCCCTGCTTCCAGGCGTAGGCGTCACGATGCTGCTGGGCCGCTTCTGGCGGCGGGCGACGTGGCAGGGCGCATACGCGTCCATCCTCTCGGGAACGCTCTTTGGCCTGGTCGTGCTGTTCGTGCCGTCGTTCGCGGAATGGGTGCGCCTCACGTTCGGAGGCCCGGCGATCCCCGCTACGGCGATCGCATTGGCGGCCGGCATCGCGGTCGCCCTAGCCACCCCGCGCTCGACGGCATCCGAAGCAGACCGTCTCGCGGCCGTCTTCGCCGCGCGCAACGGGAAGACGGCCTAGGCCTCTAGGTTCAAGCTACGGTTTTATGCGGTAGAGCAGTACCGTAGAAGAGCGGCGGTCAGGGAGACTGATCTCCAGATCGCCGGTCATGGTGGACTTCACGCCGGTGTCCAGGTTCTCCACTTCCAGCTCCGCGTCCTTTGGCAGGCACTTGAGCGAAACGGTCGCGCGGCTGGACGGCGATTGCGCGCGGCGGAACGCGAGCACCACCCCCTCCTTCTTTTCCGGGTCGTTGTATTGCCAGATCGCCCAGGCGGTGGAGTCGAGGCCCGCGCTGCCGTGGTTGTAGAAGTCGCACGGGAAGTACTTGCGGATGCGGCGGTATTCGTCGCAGCACTTCTTCGCCGCCGCCCAGTCGACCTTCTCCTCCTTCTGGAAGA
>CAMPAF010000130.1 GCA_946631535.1 uncultured Verrucomicrobiota bacterium | reverse complement strand
CGATGGGAAAAATCACATTTTTTGTTTGCGTTGCGTTGGCAGGGGTCTTCGGGGCGAACGCCGCCACGTACCGTCCGTCCGGCATGACCGTGATCATCCGCTAGCTTGCCGGCGATGGGCGAGGAAGGCAGCTTTGTCGCGCCGGGGTGGGTGCTCGATGGGCAGGGGCGGTTCATGCGCGAGCTGAAGCCGCACATGGGGCGGCGCCTGCCCGATTTCGACTATTCCCAGCGGCGCATCTACGAGATCACGATCGTGCTGGAAGACCGCCGGCCCATTCTGGGGCGGCTGGTCAAGCGGGGCGAAGGCGATTGGGCCGTGGAGCCCACGGAGATCGGCGGAATCGTGCTTGCCTGCTGGCGCGAGATCGCGGTGCGCTGGCCGCAGGTGGAATTGATCGAGGATCAGCTCATGCCCGAGCATTTCCACGGCGTGCTCTTTGTGAAGGAGCAGCTGCCCACGGGCAAATCGCTCGGCAATATCATCGGCTCGTTCAAATCGCGATCCACGAGCGAGGTGGGGAAGTACCTCGCCGCACGCGGCGGGGGGCTGGGAAGCCTCGCCGCACGCGGCGAGGAGCAAAACGCCGCACGCGGCGGGGGGCTGGGAAGCCTCGCCGCACGCGGCGAGGAGCAAAACGCCGCACGCGGCGGGGGGCAAAACGGGGGGCTCGGTTCGGCTCGCGGGCGCGTGCGCCCGCGTTTCTGGGCCGATGGCTATGTGGATACCATCCTTTTCGGCAAGGGGCAGCTCGCCAGAATTATCCACTATCTGCGCGACAATCCGCGGCGGCTCGGCGTGAAACGCGAGCATCCCGAGCTCTTCAAAGTGACCCGCGAGCTGAAAATCGAGGGCATCGGGCGCTTCTCCGCCATTGGCAACCACTTCCTCCTCACGCGCTCGGCCTTTCACCAGATCCAGGTTTCGCGGCGGTATTTCGCCTACGCCCGCGATGCGCGCGGGAATCTGCTGAAAGATGCGCCGCCGGCGGTCGCCACGCATGAATTCGAGGAAAAGCTCGCCGCGGCGCTGGCGGCCGGAAAGGGCGGTGCGGTGCTTGTTTCGCCGTGCATCAGCCCGGGCGAGCGCGAGATCGCGCGCCGGGCCTTTGCGGCGGGTTACCGCGTGATCACGCTCGCCAACAAGGGCTTTTCGCCGCTCTACAAGCCGGGCGGCAGGCTTTTTGAATCCTGCGCGGCCGGCAACCTGCTGATGCTCGCCCCCGTTGGCTGGCCCTATCAGCCGGCCGAGAAGCCGATGACCCGGATCGATGCGCTGGTCTTGAACCGGATCGCCCAGCTGATCGCCAGCGAGGGCGCGTGCGAGATCGACTACAAGGGCGCGACGCTCGCGAATGTCGACGCCGAGGTCTGTAAAGTGGTATAGCCCGACGGGAAAATCCTCCCAGCTTTTCTGAATCGACTGCTTGTCAAAAACGGCTGGAATGTGATATGATAACCGCACAAAGAATTGCATGAAGGAGCGCAGGAGATGAGGAGACAGATTGCTTTGGTCGCGCTGATCGCGGCGGTGTCGCTCGGCGCGGCGGCCCGCGACATGACGAATTTGACGGTGGCGGACGGCACCGCCACGGTGACGTTCGAGGCCGGGACGGAGGGCGATTCGCACGTCCTCTACTACGTGTGGAGCACCGACGGCGTTGACAAGGGAGCCGACCTCTTCGCCTGGCCGAACGCCTTCCGCGTGGACCGCGTGGCCGACGACGCGACGAGCTACGAGTTCGCGTTGCCAGCCGCCGCGTCCCTGACGGGCCAGTACGCCTGCCGCGCGTTCCTCGCCTCCTCCACGAAGATGTACGACTATCTCGTCGAGGGCGTCAAGTCGACGAAAAGCACAAGCTGCTTCGTCAGCACGGGGTTCAAGCCGGTCGGCGGGAAGACAGTTGTCACCATCGACTTCGCCCTGACGGATACAGACGGCCAGCAGTACATATTCGGCGTCAACAACAATTATTCGCTGTGCGCCTACGTGAACGGCAGCTCAAGCGTCGGGCTCTGGGCGTTCTCCAGCAACAACGGTGGTGGCTCTTGGAAGAATCCCACCACGCTGGAATCCTCGACGGAGCGTACGCAGATCACGCTCGACACGACGGCCGTTGTGGACGGTAAGGCGGCTTCGGTATTCACGGTCACGACGCCGAGCGGTTCGGCTTCGCGGACCTCTACGGAGGCACATTCAAAGACGGCCTCGTACAACCTCGCGTTGTTCGGACGCGCGAAAACCGACACGACGATCGACAAGCCAGCCGGCGCCACCATCTACTCCTGCGTCATCACCAATGACGGCGTGTGCGTGCGCAACTACCGTCCGTGCGTGTATGGCGGCGTGGCCGGACTGTTCGACACCGTGAACAACACGTTCAACCCCTCAAGCGGCTCGACGGCGCTGACGGCGGTGGGCGCGCGCGTGGTCGGCGGCGCGGAGGTGGGCGACGTGGTTGCAGGCGCGTCCGCGTTCTGGTCGCAGGCGGTGCCCGACTACGTCACGCAGCTGCCATTCGTCGAATCGGCGGCGTTGACGTTCGCGAACGGCGGTTCGAAGCGCGGCCCCGCGCCGCTGACGCTCACGGGCGCGAACAACTGGGGCGGCACGTTCACGGTCTACGAGGGTACGCTCGTGGCCGATTTCGGGCAGGGCCTGGCCGCCACGGACAACCTCGTCCTCAACGGCGGCACGTACTGTCCGCTCGGCTCCGAGACGTTCACGGGCACGTTCGGCGATCCGGACGGTCAGCTGCTGGTGGCCGCAGACGCCGAAACCGCCGGGTTCTCGGCCTACGGTCATCCGCTGACGGTGCGCCTCGGCGACGATCCGTCGAAACCGCTCGTCGCGAGCAACGAGGTATATGCGCTGAAGAAGCTATTCCTGAACGACGCCTACGCCACGGACACGCTGACGCTGGAGAACGGAATCGACAGCCTCTGGGGTCCCAGCAACTCCCTTGAACTTGCGGTGTGCGCGGGAACGGCGATCGTCAAGGGATGCATCTCGAACGACAACGCCTTTATCAGAAGGGGCGACGGCACGCTCGCACTGGACGGGACGAACACTCTGAAGGCAGTCCAGATTGGGGGCAACGGCCTGACGCTCGTGACCAACACCACGTTTACGGCAACGGGCTGGATAACGGTGACGAACAGCGCGCAGGTCGTGTTTTCAAACGCCGTGGTGAACCTGGCGGGCCTGACGACGCATGGGGGGACGGACCTGCGAATCGTCGGCGGATCCGTGACGAGTGCCGGCAGCTTTTACCCGGGGAATCGCATCACCAAGGTGGCGACGGTGATTCTTGACAATACGACCATGACGGTGGACTCCAACCATTACGTCTATCCGGGGTATTACAGCTCCGGCAGCAACTACGGGAAGCCCAACCTGATCATCACAAACGGCACGAACTTGACGACGGGCTATTTCTATGGCCGGCACGGCGACATCCGCCAGTATAGCGGCACTGTGAAGGTCTCAAACGCGGCAACGGGGGCGTTTAGGATTGGAAGCCATGGGAGCGGCACGTGCAGCTACTATCTTTATGGCGGGACGCTTGAACAGACTGGTAAGACGGCCGGCAGGGGGTTCCACATCGGCATCAACACCGCGAACGGATCGCCGACCGGCAATCTGTTCATCTACGGGGGCGAAGCGATCATGCGCAGCAACTATGGATATCTCGGACGCTACTGCGCGGGCGGGCACGAAGACAAGACGAGCGGCCGCGACACGGGGAACCTCTACGTGCGCGGCGGCTCGTTCAAGATGCCATACAACGGCGGAGCGCTCTACGTGGCCTATCAGGGACATGGCACGTTGGAAGTCTCGGGCGGCGGGCTGGCGGAGGTGAACGGTTCCGTCTGCGTGTCGCCGAACAACGCGGTCTCGACCGTCCGCAACGGCACGGCCCTCATCCTCACGAACGGCACGTTGAAGGCGCGGTGCCTGTACAGCACGTGCACGAACGACGCGTCCACGCTCGTCCTCGACGGCGGCACGCTCGTGGCCAACACGAGCGCGTCGGAGGACTTCCTCTACGGCTTCACGGCGGCGTCCGTGGGCGTGGGCGGCGCGACGCTGGACACGGCGGGCTTCAACCTCAAGGTGTCGCAGGACTTCGCCGCGCGGGACGGTCAGACATGGGACGTGGACGGAACGGCGGCCGCGCTCGCGGCGGCACCTGCGTTCACGAAGGTAGGCGCGGGCACGCTCACGCTGCACGGCACGAACACCTACCTCTGCGCCACGTGTGTCTCGAACGGCACGCTGGCCGTGACGGACGCGCAGAGCCTGCCCGCTACGACCACGCTGCGCGTCGCGGCGAACGCGGTGGTTAACCTCTCCGAGAAGTCGCACACCGTCGCGAACCTGATGGGAAGCGGCCTCGTGACGAACGGCACGCTGACGGTGACGGGGACGGTGTGGCCGGGCTATCCCGACGCGGGGACGCTCACGGTGAAGGGCGCCACGTTCGCGCCCGCGAAGCTGGCGTACGTTCTCGGCGAGGACGGCACGTGCGGGCAGCTGGCTGTGAACGGACCGCTCGACCTCACGGGCGTGGAGATCACGGTGGACAACCTGGCGAACAAGGGCAAGGGTTCGCTCACGCTCGTGACGGCCGGCTCGATCACGGGCACGCCCACATGCAGCCAGCCCGAGGCGGTCATTTTCGTGGACGGCAACTCCGTCCGCCTCGGCGCCGTGGGCATGACCGTGATCATCCGCTGATATGATAAAGAAAACGTCAGTGTTCTTGATCGTGGCCGCCGTGTGGGCGACGCATGCGGAAAAGCTCACGGTCTATCCGCCGGCGCGCACGGCGGAGGAGAAGATCGCAACTCGTGCTGGCTGCGACTGGGAGGATTCAACGACCCCAGGGTTCTTTACGGAAGATCAGAAAGGACAATGAGATGAAGAAACTGGTCATGCTCATGGCATTAGCGGGGCTCGCGCTGGGCGCGTGCGCCGGCGAGTGGGCGTTTCAGAACGCGAAGCTCTCGCCCGATCCGGCGACGGGGCGCGAGGCCGGCGGGCGGCTTGAGATGTCCCTGCCGTCGAAACGCGCGTGCGCCTGGTGGGAGAAGGAGTTTCCGGTGACGCCAGGTAAGGGCGTGCGCTTCACGGCCACGGCGGAGATCGCGCTCGGCGCGGGCGAGGCCGCGCCGTACAACGACGTCATGCTGTTCGTGACGTGGTACGATCCGGCGAGGGGCAACCGTAAGGGCGTGAGGTTCTACCAGCGCGACTTCATGCGGTACACGGACAAGGGGAACGTCCGCGTGTTCGACGACACGTTCGCCGTGCCGGGCGACTGCAACACGGTGCGGGTGGAGTTCATCGCGAAGTGGCATAAGATGGACGTGAAGATCCGCGACGTGCGCGTGGAGACGGTGGACGCGCCGAAGCCGCGCAAGGTGCGGTGCGTGGTGGGCAACCCGCATGAGAAACGCCCCAAGAGCTGGGACGACCCGGAGGCGGTGGTGAAGGGGCGGCTGAAGCAGATCGAAGACTGCCTCACCAACATCTTCGCGCACGTCGAGCATCCCGACATCATCCTCTTCTCCGAAGTGTTCGCGGACACGGGGTCGCCCTGCCCGGAGCGGACGGCCGAGCGCATTCCGGGCGGACCCTCCTTCGCGCTCGCCGCGCGCTATGCCGTGAAGTACCGCTGCAACATCGCGATGAACATTCGCGAGCGCACCGACGCGGGGACGTTCCACAACTCCACGTTCATCGTCGACCGCGAGGGCAAGCATGTGGGCACGTACCGCAAGACGACGCTCACGAGCGGCGAGTACATGGCGGGGCTCCTGCCCGGCGACGACTTCGGCGTCTTCGACCTCGACTTCGGGCGCGTGGGCTGCCTCACATGCTGGGACCACTGGTTCTCGGAGACGGCGAAATACCTGCGCCGGAAGGGCGCGGAGCTGCTGCTCTTCCCGCTCGCGGGCTGCGCGCCCGACCACGTGGACATCACGTTCCCCGCCCGTGGCATCGACATCGGCATCCCGACGCTCGTCTCGATGCGCCAGGGACATCTGCCCAACGGCATCATCGACCGCGACGGGACGTGGCTCGTGAAGACGTTCGAGGACGGCGGCTTCGCGTGGGCGGACCTCGACCTGAACGAGCGCAAGCGCACGTTCTGGCTCTCGGTCGGCGCCGGCGCGGGCGATCCCTACGAGCTCTACATCGACGAGAGCCGTCCCGAGCTCTACGAGAAGCAGGATCTTCGCCGTCCACGCCGCTAGACGGCGTCGTCACTCGTTGGTGCCGAACACCATCGCGGCGGGCGTGTACATCTCGGACGGCGGGAATGGCGGCGGCTCATCGGATGGGGGCTGAGGGTTCATCAGCCATTCGAGCGCGTCGTCGCTGAAGGCGTTGTCCACGACAGTCTTGTGCGTGCTGCCGAGCTGCAGGTCCACCTCGGCGAAAGGACCGTTCTCTCCGCCGATGCGCTCGGCGGCGGCGCGGACGGACGATTCGGGATGAAGACGGTCGCTTTCCCCTTGGACGATGCGTACCGCCGCGATGATGTTCGTGGCGGCGGACGCAGGAACTGGCGCCGCCCCTGCGACCAGCGCGCGGGAGAAAAGTGACGGATTGTCCGCCAGGAGCGGCCAGCAGGCGTCGCCTCCGCTGTCGACACCGACGACAAAGGTGCGGTCGGATACGACACTGAACTCGTTCGTCTTTTCCTGGACGAGCCTGGCGATGTCCTTCAGAAGGCCGTCGCGGCGGCCCTTGCGCGCGCCAAGCCAGTTGCTCTCGCGTCCGTTGGGGCATTGCGGCAGGAGGATGACGGTCTTCCGTCCTTTCTTCTCGGCGTATGTCACCAGCGTGCGCAGGAAAGGAACCGTCGTCTGGCGCACGTTGTCGCTGCCGTTGAGCGAACGGTCGTGGAGTGCCAGGATGAGGGTGGTGTCCTCGTACGAGCTGGAGCCGGTCGTGATCTGCCGGTACGGGATGTTTGCGCTTCTGCCGTTGAAGGTGTGGCGCGCGGCGTCAGGAGACTCGGCGTTGTGGGAGAGTAGCTCGAGCATGCCTGTGGTGCGCAGGCTCTCGCGGCTGGCGTTGCGCTGGTCGCCAAGCTTGCGCAGGTAGGCGGAATACGTGTCGCGGAAGGCAATGACGGACGAGACGATCTCGGGGACGTTCGGGAAGCGTCCGAGGAGGCGGTCTGCCGTGTCGAGCGCCAGCTCCACGTCGGCGCGGTCTATCTTCTTGAACGCCGAGCCAGCCTTGAGGCGCCGGTCCATGGCGGTGACGAGCGCCTTGCCGTACTCGGGGCGGTCGGGATAGTCGGCGGCGAGGTCGCTGAGAAGCGCGAAGGCGCTGCGCGCCGTGTCGGTGCCGTCGGACGGTCTCTCTAGGCTCGGCGACTCCGCGAGCAGGCGGGCGTACAGGAAGCGGAAGTCGGGGTTGTCCGGCTCTGCCTCCCTAAGCATCTTCGCGAGCGCGAAGGCCAGCTTGCGGTCAACCGAGCGGCCTTTCTGGCGGCTCAGCGACTCTAGGGCCAGCGCGGCCTCGTAGCGGTCCACCACGTTCGTCGTGCGCGCGTAGCCGTCCGCCACGCGCTGCGCGAACACAGCGGCCTCCTCTGTGCGCCCGCGGCGGCGAAGAGTCTCTGCAAGGCGGTTGAGCGCGGTCGCCGACGGGCGTATCTCCACGAGGCGGCGGAACGCCTTCTCCGCCAGCTCGAAGTCGCCGGACCTGAAGGCGCAGATGCCGAGCACGCCGTTGACCTCCGCGACCCTGTCGAGGGACATCTCCTGGTTGGCGGCGAGGCGGCCGTAGTACGGCAGCAGGGCGGAAAGCAGTTCGGTGTCGCGCTTCGACGGAGGCATGTTTTCCACGTGGTGGAACACCTCGCCGAGCGCGGCGTCCGCCACCTCTGCGTTGCGGGCGGCGAGGCCGAGGGCGGCGGCGGTACGCG
>CAMPAF010000129.1 GCA_946631535.1 uncultured Verrucomicrobiota bacterium | reverse complement strand
CCGACGCGAAACCGTCGGCTAGCTATCGCGACAAATCAGGGATTTGTAATCTCTGGAGTGGAGGGTTTGACGGGAGGCGGGGGATGATGTAGAATAGCGGCAACCGGACAGCAACATGAACGAAAGGACATCGATGATGAAAAAGACGATAGCGTTGGCGCTCGCCCTCGGGGCGGGAACGGTTTTCGCGGAGTTCCAGGCTGGTTTCGCCAGAGTCGACGTCACCCCGCCTCTCGGCATTCCTCTCGTGGGCTACTTCTCCCACCGCGTCTCAGACGGCGTGCTCGATCCGCTCTACATCGACTGCGTGGCGGTGTCGGACAACACGAACAAGGCGCTCATCTACTGCGTCGACGACCTGCATCTGACCAATCCCTTCATGGAGAAGGCCTTCGAGGCGATCACCAAGGCGACCGGCATCCCGCGCGAACGCATCTACGTGCACGCAACGCACATCCACACCGGTCCCTCCGACTGGGCAAGGCCCGGCTTCTCGAAGGAGGAGAACCGGCTCGTGATGCTCTACGCCAACAACCGCATCGCCAAGCTCGCGGACGCCGGACGGTTCGCGCTCGCCGACCTGGCCCCCGCAAGGATCGGCATCGCCAGGACAGAATGCCGCAACATCTCCTTCATCCGCAGGTACCGCATGAAGGACGGGTCGGTCCGCACCAACCCTGGGCTCACGAACCCCGACGTGAAGGAGCCGCTCGGCACGCCCGACGAGACGCTGCAGCTCGTCCGCTTCCGCCGCACCGGCGCGCCCGACATCGCCATCATCAACTTCGGCGTGCATCCCGACACCGTTGGCGGCACGAAGTACTCGGCCGACTGGCCGGGGGTGGTGCGCAACACGTTCGAGGCGGCCATCGGCGACGGCGTGAAGTGCCTCTTCCTCAACGGCGCGCAGGGCGACGTGAACCACCACTATCGCTTCCCGCCGCCAGGACGCGCCGCGCTCAACGCCGAACGCAAGACGCGTCCCAAGGCGATCGCCATCCACATGGGTCGGGCCGTGGCCGGCGCGGCGATGTCGGTATGGGACGTGTGCGAGGAGATTCCGGCGGGCCGGGTCCGCGGCATCGTCGCCAGCCATCCCATGCCCGCGAACCTGCCGACCGCCGACGAGGTCAAGTGGGTGGAGATGTTCGACGCCGGCCGCAAGAAGGAAATCCCGCTGGGCAGCATGGAGATCATGACGCTCACGAGCCCCGGCTCGCGCGTGCGCAGGCTGAAGGACGGGCCTGACCACTTCGACATTTTGGTGTCCTCGCTCGCCATAGGCGACGGGCTGGCCTTCGCGGGCGTGCCTTGCGAGCCGTTCGTGGACATCGGACGCGGGGTGAAGGAGCGCTCGCCGTTCCGCATGACGGTGTTCACGTGCCTCACCAACGGCAGCGAGGGGTACATTCCGACCACCAAGTCGCATTCCGATGGCGGCTACGAGGCGCTTTCCTCGCGCTTCGCCGCGCCGACGGGAGATCTGCTGGTGGATGCGGAGGTTGAGCAGTTGACGAAGCTGAAGGGTGAGTGAGTGGGGGAGTAGGGGTTAGCGGAAGAGCAGCAGGGTGCCGCCGGAGGAGAGAGTGGCGTAGAGGACGCCGTCCGACACGGACGCGGTGAGCGCGACCGGATGCAGGCCAGAGTTCTCCGCCGAGAGATTCGTCGGCGCTGTCAGCTCGCCAGTCACCTCTGCGAGCGGGATCTTCATGCCGTACTCGAGCGGATCCTCCGCCGTGCGGCCGAAGTCCACCGTCAGCGCGCCTTCGCACGTAAGGTCCCCTTCCACCATCAGCAGGTCGCCACCCGTCCCGGTGTCGTCCACCGTCAGCGCGAGCGTCGCGCCCGCCGCGAGCGCGAGGTTAGTTGTCGTGAACACCGTGCCGTACGCGCCCTCGGTCGCGCCCACCGTGAGGCGCTCGCCCACGCGCAGCGTGCCGTTCACCGCCTGCGGCGCAAGGCTGCCGTCAAGCGACGTCACGTTCGGGAACGTCACCGAGCCGCCGCCAAGGTCGATCGCGCCGTCCTTGCTGAGGACCAGCTCGTCCGACGCCACGGAACCGGTGATCCTAAGCGTGCCGCCCGCAACCGCCGTGGGGCCGGTGTACGTGTTCGCGCCAGAGAGGGTCAGCAGTCCGCCGCCCGTCTTCAGGAGACCGCCGTCCTTTCCGGACAGGGCCGGGTCGTGCAGCAGGTTCTGCGCAATCGTGTACGCGCCGTCGCCCGCGTTCGCCGTGGAGATCACCGCGCCGTTCGTCGAGACGTACGCCGCCGTGAGGCCCGACAGCGTGCGGTTCGCCGCCGCCGCGCCGTAGGGCGCGTACGTGCCGCCGTTGAAGTAGAGGTAGCCCTTGCCGCGCGTCATCGTCAGGTTCTCCGCCTTGAAGAGACCGCCGTTCAGCCACACCGTGCCCGTGCTGTTGACGTCACGGCCGAAGTTGAACAGGCCCGTCACGTCCAGTTCGCCTCCGTTGACCACGACCCGCCCGTCCGTCGTCTTCTTCGACGTGCCCGCGCTCGTCGTGTTCAGATAGACGAGGTAGAACGTCGTGCCGACCGACATCCGTCCGCCGTTGACGATCAGGGTGGACAACGGGCCGGCATTCAAGATAGCCTGGTAGCCGAACTGGGCTTCGTCGGTGTTGATCCATTCGCCCCCGTTCACCGTGACCGTCGGGTGAATGTACCCCGTCTTGGTGCCGCTGTGCGACGTGCGCACTAATTTCGAGGTAATGACGCCGCCGTTCATCTCGAACAGGGTGTTGACGTTCTTCGTGTAGCCGTGGTAGTAGTCGAGATAGATGCATTTGCCGGCGGCGTTGAAGATGCCGTTGTTCATGATGTAGGCGCAGTCCTCGCCCGACACGGAATCCACGCCCACGCCTAGGGCGTTACACGTCACGACCGGCGCGTCGTTCGGGTCGCCCACGGTTCCTTGGATCACGCGTCCCTGCGACACGTTGCCGCACTGGTGCCCGGACGTCGGCGCGTCGCCGTTGGCGCCGACCGCGATCGTCGCCCAGCTCGCGTATGCGTGAGTCACGTCGCCGAGCGTGAACGCCCCGTTGCCCGTCAGCTTCAGGTCGCCGCCGCCGATCTTGACGAATGCCGTGCTGGACGCCGTAATCGCCTCCACGCCGAGCGTCGTGCCGGCGGGGATGTCCAGCACGGCCGGATAGCCGCTGCCGTTGACGAGCTTGAAACCGGGGATCGTCGTGCTCGGGCCCGTGTAGCGCACCGTGCCGCGCCCGATCTCGAGATTGCCCGCCGACGTCATGAAGTTGAGATTGTCGATGACCGTGCGCCCGCAGCCCGTGGCCAGGACGGAAAGCCCGACCGGGTTGTGGATCCGCACCTCGCCGCCGCCCGTCGCGTGGCCCCGGTTCACGATCAGCGCCGCGCCGTTGACGGAGAGTCCGCCTGCGAAGTCGATGGACGAGCCCGCGGACGTATCGACAACCGTGCGGGCCGAGAACGCCACGGGCGCGTTGAACACGTGCGCGCCGCTGTCCGCCACGACGGGCAGCGACCGCGCGGTCCTCGCCGTGGAGATCCGCATCATCCCGCCGGAGAACGCGTAGCCGTTCTCGGACGAGCTGCCCGTGAGCAGGAGTCCGCCCGCCGTCGGGTTGCCGCCGAGCGCCACCGGCACCTCCGCAGCCGTGGCGGGCAGGAAGTTCGCCTGTTCGTCCGCGCCGTCCGGCGGTTCCTCGCCGTTCCAGTTCGCCGCCGCGTGCCAGACGCCGCCCGCAGAGGTGGCCGTCCACACGCGGCCCGACGCATCATACGTCTTCGGCGTGCCGGCCGCCGTCGCCGCAATTTTCACGACGAGCGCCTTCCAGTCCTTGTACGTGCCGCTCGGCACCGTCACCACCGAGTACGTGGTCGACTTCGCCAGCGGGTCGTTCGGCACGGTGAACTTCTCGAGGTCGAGGTCGATCTCGGCGCGGAACACGAGACCCGTGTACGTTCCCGGCTCCATGTCGAACGCATAGTAGGAGGTCAGCGTATGCGTGCGGAATGCCACGGGCGAACGGATGTCCAAGTCACCCGTCACGACGAAGTTGTTGAGCTTCTTCGCCGCGTCCTTTTCCTGGTTGAGGTCGATCAGGATAAGATCCGTCGCGCCTGCCGCGCCGAGCGTCAGGTTGCTCACGACCGTGACGCCTCCGTCCCACTGCCGCAGGTTGCAGCCGGGCTCGACCTCCACGGTCGAGTTGTTGAACGACGTCGTCTTGGGGCACAGCATCGTCGCCCCGGTCGCGCGGATCGGCCCCGTGAGCGTGCTCTTGTTGAACGTCGAGGTGCCGAACACCACCACGCCGCCGCCCGTGACCGTCAGGCCGATGTCCTCCTCCGTCGACTCGGGATCGGCCTCCACCTTCTGGTTGATGTAGTAGTAGTACCGCTGCGGCAGGTCGATGCCGCGGTTGTCCGACGTGTCGAGGACCGTGCGCCGCGCGAGGTAGAGGTGCGTGAGGTTCTTCACCTCGCTGCCGCCCGTGGCCGTCGTGTATCCGCGCCAGAGGCCGCCGTCGAAACGGATGACGGACGACTCGGAGCCGTCGCCGTTGATGGACCCGGTTTCGAACACGGTGTCCGCGAGCACGTTGATCTCCGTGTCCGTCGCGTTCTTGAGCGCCATCGTGCCGTACACGGCGAACGTGCAGTTCGTGAGCGTCATCCGCCCCGGCCCCCACGCGCCGTTGTTCTTTATGGTGCTTCCGCCGATGGCGGTGGCACCGCCGTTGAATGCCGTGCAGGTCGTGACGCCGCCCGACTGGTTCCACGTCGTCGAGGGCGGACAGGCCGGGTTGCCGGGCACGGACTGGAAGTTGAGCGTGCCGATCTCGAACACGCCGCCCGTCACCGTCACCAGCGTGCTCAGCACGTGCGTCTGCATGTTGTCGTAGCCGACCTGGAGCGTGCCGGGCTTCAGGTGCCCGCCGTTAACCGTCACCTTCGCGAGCGTGCCGCCTTCCGGGTATGTCCCGTTCGAGCCGTTGTAGTAGCCGGGCTGCAGGTAGTTGCAGATGAACGTGCCGCTGTTCATCACGAACTCGCCCGCCGTCTCCTGCCGCCCGTTCGCCGCGCTCGCCGTGCAGCTGCCGATGTCGACCTCGCAGCCCGACAGCACGATGTACGGCTCGGCCTCCGTGCCGCCCTCCTCGCCGATGATCAACCGCCCGTCCGCCACCGTGACGTACTGGAACGTGTCGGCGGGCGAGTCGCCGTAAACGCCGATGCCGGGCATCTGGCTCTTGCCCTTGTTCGTGTTGCCGAGGTTGAACGCGCCCGGCCCCTTCAGGGTCAGGTCGCCCGCGCCCGTCTTGGAGAGGGCCGACGTGCCGATCAGCACGCTCTCGAGCGTGAGGTCGTTCGCCACGTCGAGAATCGCCGTCTTGTTCATGCCCGCGTTCAGCGTGAGGCCCGGCACCGTCTCGCCCGTGCCCGTGTACTTGAACGTGCCCGGCCCCAGCACGAGCCGGGTCGGATCGTCCACCCACGCGAGCGAGTCCATCACCACCGTGCCGCTGCCGGTCACGACCTTGCCCGTGAAGTCCGCGCTCACGTTCGAGACCGTCACCGTGCCGCAGCCCGTCGCGTTCGTGTTGATGCCCACGATGTCCGCGCCGGACAGTTCGGCGATCGCCAGATTGCCCGGCACCTCGGCGTCGTCCGCCGCGCCGCCCAACGTGTTGTAGACCGCCGTCGCGTCCGCCGCCGTCGCCGTCTCCGACGCCTCCACGCCGCGCGTGAACGTCACGGCGAGTGTCGCCGTCGTGCCGTCGTCCGTCACGGCGAAGACGGGCGCGCCCCGCACGTACGTCGCCGACGGGCTCTCCAGCACGGAACACGCCGCCAGTGTCTCGAGCGCGGCCCGGCTCGAGACGGGCGCCGTGATGATGGGGTACGTGCCGCCCGGCGTCGTCGCGGCCGAGACCGTGCCGGCGGCGAAGATCGTCACGGCAAGCGTCGGGTTGCCGAGCACCGCCACGCCGTCCGTCGCGACGAGCGGCAACGCGCGCGCGTCCATGCGCAAGACCAGCTTGGGCGCGTCCGCCGCCGAGCCGAACGTCGCCGACTTGACGGTCTGCGCGGCCGGCACCGCCCCCGTGTACGCACGGTAGAGGAAGATGCCGCCTTCCCAGACGAAGTCCGAGTTCGGGGATAGCGCGCCGACGTCATCGGCAAACGTCAGCACGCCCTTCTTCAGGACAGTCGGCCCGGTGTACTCCTGCGCGAGCGTGCCGAACTCGTTGGTGGAATTGTTGTTCTCCGCGTCGATGACGAGTCCGCCGTCCCGCTCCAGGCCGTCCGCCGTCGTGAACGGACAGCGCGTCACGAACGAGCTACCCGCGATCGGGCGAAACGTCAGGCCGCCCGCGCCGAGCTTCATCGTGGCGGCGTTGGCGCGCGGGAATGCCGTTCGGCTCTTGCTACGCTTCTTCACCGTCGCGCCGTCGAAGAACAGGTCCAACGTGCCGTTGTCGCGCTGGATTTCGTCCGCCTCCAGGATGCCGCCGTCCGTCACCGACACGGTCGTCACCGCAGCCGACGTATTCGCGTTCTGCAGCTTCGTCACCGAGAACGTGCCGCCGTCCTCCACGCGGATGTTCGTCGTGCCCTTGTAGGTCAGGTACGGCTTGACCTGCAACATGCCGCCGCTCGCCACGTGGAAGTTCACGACGCCGGCCGAATTGCTCGACGTGCTCGTGGCCGTGATCGTGCCTCCGTTCGTCACGGAGACGTTCCAGCAGCTTCCACCGGACTTGAGGCTGGTGATACCAGTCGCCGAAAGCACGCCCGTCCCGGTGACGACAAGCGTGTTCGTCGTGTCCACGTTGCCGGAGCAGCGTCCGGTGACAGTCTCCTTTGTGGCGGTCACCTTTCCGCCTGTCACCTCAATGGTCGAATGCGCCCCGCGGTCGTCGCCGTTCACGAGCTGGCCCTTGACATACAGCTCGCCGCCCTGGACCTCCAGTCGCGGCCTGGAATGCATGGGAAAGGTTGCGTAACCCAGCTTGTTTCGTCCGAGCGAGTAAGATGCACCGGTATAGAGTCGGCCGCCCTTCACGCGGACCGTGGACTGCGGCACCCGATCCGGCGTCGTGTTGGTCGAGCCGTTGCAAGCGCCCTGCATCATCCAGCCGGCGAACTCCACGTTGCCGCCGACGATCTCCAGCGTCGCCTCCTTCTCCTGCTCGCCGTCCGCCGCCGTCCAGCCGCCCACCGACGGATCGTTGCCGCCGCCGATGAGATAGGTGCCGCCGCCCTCGCCGATCACCACCTTGCCTTCCAGCACGTAGAAACTCCTGAAACCGACCGTCGGCGAGTCGCCGTTCGCGTTCGGCACCCACCTCGCCCGCACGCCCTGCCCGTACGTCGAATCGGTCAGGCTGCTCGATTTCCCGAGCGTGTTGGTGCCCGACGCCGCGAGGTGGAGCGTGCCGGGGCCTGTCTTCACGAACGAGCCGAGCGTCTGCTGGATGTTGCCCGCGAGGGTGAGTTCGTTCGAGATGTCGAAGATGGCCGCCTGCGTCTTGTCCGTCGTGTTCGTGAACGGACGGTCGGTCCAGCCGCCGGCGGGTCCGTCGTAGCGGAACGTGCCGGGGCCGACCTTGACGAGACCGTCCGCGCCGACGCTGGAGACGTGCCCCGTGGCGGACATCGTGCCCGCCACGAGCGTGCCGCAGCCGAGCGTAGTCGTGCCGCTGTAGCTGTTGAGCGTGTTGAGACGCACGATGCCGCCGCCGCTCGAGCCGCTGTTCACGGTAAGGTCCACCTCGCCGGTGAAACGCTCCGTCACGTTCGTCGTGATCCCGTTGCCGGGGTCGATCGCGATCGTCGTCGCCAGTGCCGCACCCGCCAGCCAGCATACCGCCGCGCTGACGGTCCCGCCCGTCAATCTAATCATGTGCCTTTGCTCCTTGTTTATGCGTGCGCCGCTTGCGCGGCACAGGCCCTATCTACTTGCCTACGACGGTAGGATACCATAATCGGGCATAGGCTGGCAAGGTGAAAGCGGCTATGCGCCATACTGGGGGCGCATCTGCGTTTTTCACCCATGCGTTTTGAGATTGGAAACAACCAGAAC
>CAMPAF010000128.1 GCA_946631535.1 uncultured Verrucomicrobiota bacterium | reverse complement strand
CGAGGTCCACGTCCGGCACGTCGATGCCGCGGCTCGCGATGTCCGTGGCCACGAGGACGCGCACCTTGCCGTTCTTGAAGCCCTGCAGGGCGCGCGTGCGCTGGTTCTGCGTCTTGTCCGAGTGGATCGCCGCCACCGGGATGTCGCGCTGGCGCAGCTTGCGCTCGATGCGGTCCGCGCCGTGGCGCGTGCGCGCAAATACTATCACGCGGAACCACTCGTTGTGGCTTTCGAGGAGGTGGATGAGGAGGTTGTCCTTGTTTCCCTTCTCCACGAACATGCACTTCTGGTTGATCTTCTCGACCGTCGGCGCTTCAGGGGAGATGGTGATCTGCATCGGGTCGACCACCAGTTCGCCCGCGAGCTTCAGGATCTCCGGCGAGAGGGTGGCGCTGAAGAATAGCGACTGGCGCGTCTGGCGGCCGTTGCCGTCGGCTCCCGGCACGGACTTGTTCGGCGGCAGCTTTGCGATGATGCGCTGGATGTCGGGCAGGAAGCCCATGTCGAGCATGCGGTCGGCCTCGTCAAGGACGAACATCTCCACGCGGTCGAGGTACACTACGCCCTGCGACATCAGGTCCATCAGGCGGCCCGGCGTCGCGATGACCGTCTCGGCGCCTTTCTGCAGGGCCTTCACCTGCGGGAACTGCGAGACGCCGCCGAACACGACGGCGAAGGGCAGCCCGGTGTACTTCGAGAAGGTGGCGGTGTTCTCTGCGGTCTGCGCCGCCAGCTCGCGCGTCGGCGAGAGGATGAGCGCGCGCGGATGCCCTGCTTCGTGGTTAGTGGCTAGTGGCTGGTTGCTAGTTGTTCCAGCCAACAGCTTGTTGAGGATAGGGAGCATGAACGCGGCGGTCTTGCCAGTGCCCGTCTGGGCGCAGCCGATAAGGTCGCGGCCCTCCAGCAGGTAGGGGATTGCCTTCTCCTGGATTGGCGTAGGCACAGCATAGCCCGCGTCGGCGACGGCGTGCTGCAGGCGGATATCCAGCTTGCCGAACACGTTCGCCTCGAACGCCGCCGGGGGCGGCGTTTCCGGCAATGGCGGGATTGCGGGCGCCGCATCGCGCTCCGCGAGGCCAAAATGGGGCTTGCGGTCGCCGTGGGGACGACCGTGACGACGCTTCCGCTTGTTGAAGAACATGGGCTTTCCGCTGCGGAATCCCTTTCCGCCGCCCGAACGCTTGAATCTCTCTTGCATGGCAATAATTATAGCATATTTGCGTCCGACTCTGCGCTGGCATCGGCACCGGACGCTTCTTCTTCGGCCTGGCGGGCCTGTTTCACGAGCGCCTGCCATTCGTCCCGCGCCTTCTTTTCCTGTGCGGCGTCGGCTTCGGGATGCGCGCCGTACACCCAGAAGGGCTTGACTCCTGCTCCCGCGCAGGAGAAGACCCGCGGCACCTCGATCTGTCCGCCGGGACGCTTGACGATCTTCTTTCCGTCGGTGAATACCACGCGTGGCTTGCGGGCAGGGCGTTTCCTGTTCTCCGTTGCGGCCGTCGAGGTCGCGTTCGTTTCGGCAGGCGCGAGCGTGGCGACTTCTTCCATCCCGACAGGCGCGTCTGCGCCATGTAGGCGCGCGTCCTCCTCGTCCGCATCGATCAGGGCGTAGGTCCCTCCAGGGCGCGATGGCGGCTTCGGCGTCGCGGCAGGACGCGCTGCGGCGGTTTGCGGCTTGTCGTCCTGTTCGAGGGCGACGGGCGTCGTCTCGGCTTGCTGGCGCACGGCTGGTTGCGGTGCGGACGGCCTTGTCGCAACGTACATGACGAACGCGCCGCCGAGCAGGATCGCGACGATGGCGGCGATCTTGAATGGAATTGGAATCCCGGCACCCGGTTCTTCCGATGCGGCCTCGGAATGGAGGTCGGCTTTGGGAATCTTCCGCCGACGCTTCCGCTTCGGAATGGACAGTGGCGCATCGGGCGTCTCCGCAGGCGCCTCTTCCGCCGCGGCCTCTTCGGACTCGCGTTGGGCGAGGAGTTCGCGCAGGTACTGCTTGGTGTTCTTGTCGCGCTCGAAGCGGATGAGGTACTTGAGGTCGATTGGCGTGAGTGACGGCTCGATCTCGGACTGGCACTCCGCGTATTGGCGCGGATCCACCTTGTCGCCGAAATGCGTGGAGTAGAAGCCGAGGCCGATGAAGAGCTTGGCGCCGGGCGGCGCCATCTCGAACAGGCGGTTGAGCTGTGGATCTTTCCGGCAGACGGCAATGGCTTCCCGGAAGTCTTCCTCCGGGATTATGGACTCTTCCTCGACCTCCTCCTCTCTGATGGAGGATTCATCAAGGTCAATGTCTTGGTCCTCGTCGCTCATGCGCGGCAATTATACCACAATTCGCTCGCGCGATTGACGGGAGAAGGGGGAATCTGATATGATTGCGAAACCGTGACCGGACATTTGAAAAGTTGGATCGCCTTGGCCTTTTGCCTGTGGACGCTGCTGTCCGCAGAAGGGGCGAGCCTGCCATTCGCCGGACTGGACGATCTGCGCGGCCCCTACGAGGGGACCAGTGTCTCCGGCGAGGCGCTCCACATACAGCCGCTTGGCGACGCGGGCGGCTGGCCTATCTGCGCCTACTGGTCGTCAGCCAGGACCGAGCGATCGCCGTTGTTTGGATTTGGATGGTCCGTCCCTGCGCTCGAATCTCGGTTTGTTCCGCTCGACGAGCGCAGGTGGGGGTTCTATCAGCCCGACGGCTACCTGCGGATCTTCGTGCGCGCGGCGCCGGGCGACGACAGCGTGCTGACGGGCGGTTCCGCCTGGGCGGCGGTCTGCAAGGGCGACGCGATCCGCGTCACGGCCGATCCGCACGACGGCGGTCCGAAGTCCGAGTTCCACTTCAGGCAGGGGCGTCTCGTGCGCATGTCGTGCGAGGAGGGAGATTTCGAGATCAAGTACACGGGGCGTTCCGCGGACCGCATCGTCTCTCGCGGAAAGACGCTGCTGGAGGTGACGCGGGAGACGTCTCCAGAGGACCGCGTTACGTTCCGGTTCAACGGCGGCCGCTCGCAGGTCGTGGCCACTTGCCGCCCTGCCGTCGCCTTTGGCGTGCAGGGGGCATCATCGTCCTTGGCGTCGTCGCAGGAGAGGAGCCTGGCGACATTGCAGACCTCTGACGGCCTCCTGCAGTTCGCATACGGCGGCGAACGCGGAACGGCGTTCTTCTCGGCCGGCGAGATGCGCTGGATGTGGGATCCGCGCACGCGAAAGATACTTGCCTGCGGAGACTGGGCATACACGATAGGGATGCCTAAGAACGAGGACGGCCAGCCGTCTTTCGCGCGGCACCGGTCGGACGGATGCCGCGAGTCGTACTCCTTCAACAGGAAGACGGGGATGTTCGTGCAGGAATTCACGAACGGCACCAGCCGGGCGCACAAGGTGTTCACTTCGGGACCGCTCGCGTATCGACGCGTGCGCTGGACGAAGGAGACCGGGAGTGACGGGTCCGGCGTCCGCACCGACTACACCTACGACGAGGCCGGGCGCGTGGTCTATCGTCGGATCACGCGCACGGGCGAAGAGACCAAGACGGACGAGGTGTGGCTGGACACGTCCGGCACGATATTCCGTCGGCGCGTGAACGGCGAGGAGGTGCCGGCGAAATGAAGCCATATTACCTCTTCCGCGAAAAAGAAGCATGCTTCGCCTACCATCTCGATTCAGGACGGTTCATCCGGGTGAGTCCGGCGGCGTACGAACTGCTGGAACTGCGCGAGACAATGTCGGCGGCAGATGCGGAGGCGGCGTTCCGCGCGAGCCATCCTGGCGAGACCGGCGTGCTGGACGACGTCGCTGCTCTCGAGGCGGACGGGTTCTTCGAGCCGGCCGAGGAGCCGGTCCTTGACGATGCCGCATTCGAGGCGGAGCTTGACGCTAGGTTTTCCGGGCCGTGCAACACGCTCGTGCTCTCGGTGGCGTCTGGCTGCAACCTGGCGTGCCGCTACTGCTACTGCGGAGTTTGCCGCGACGAGCTGCCGAACAAGGGGCTGATGGACGAGGCGACTGCGCTTTTGGCCGTGGAGCGCCTGTTCGCCGCCGCCGACCCGAAAGTGGGCGTGCGCGTCACGTTCTTCGGCGGCGAGCCGCTCCTGAACAAGCCGGTGATCAGAAAGGTTGTGGCGCGCTGCAACGAGCTGGCCGCGGCGCGCGGACAGAAGGCCGGCTATTCCATCACGACGAACGCCACGCTGATGGACGAAGAAATGGCGGCGCTGATAGTCGATAACAACTTCGGCCTGATGGCGAGCCTGGACGGGCCGCAGGCGCTGCACGACGGGCAGTGTCCGACGCGCGACGGACACGGATCGTTCGCCGCGGCGTCCGCCGGAATCCGCCTGCTGCTGGCGCGCGGCGCGCGGGTGACGGTGCGGTGCACGATGGCCCACCCGGCTCCGAACGCGATGGACCTCATCCGCTTCTTTGCCGGTTTCGGCGTTTCGCGCGTGGTGCTGGGAACAGTGTACAACCCCACGTTCCCCAGCGCGTGCGACTTCACCGTGGAAGACGATCGCGCGTTCCGCAGGTGCATGCGCGATGAGGTGATTCCCTGGATGCTTGCCGAGCGGGCTGCCGGCCGCACGCCGATCTACGATCCGTTCGAGGAGATCGGACAGTTCCAAGGCGAGGAGACGCATCCCGAGAAGGTGCCTGGATTGCGGTGCGGCGCCTGCCACGGGGCGATGGCGGTGGGGCCGGACGGCACGCTCTATCCGTGCCACAGGTTCGTCGGGATGGAGAAGTGGGCGCTTGGGCGGCTGGCGGACGGTCTGGACAGGGGCAAGTGCGAGGCGTTCTGGCGCGACTACCGCGCCGCTATGAAAGGGACGTGCGGGAGTTGCTGGGCGTATCGCGTCTGCGGCGGGCCGTGCCCATGGGAGATCGCGCGCTCGGACGGGACTTTCCGGATGACGTCGCGCATGTGCGAAGACACTTGCGCTTGGGTCAAAGAGGGAGTATACTATCTCGCCGTGGCCGGCTCGGTCGGTCACGGCAAAGGAGAAAAGACAGAATGACAACACGCAGAAAGTTCACGGGTGCGTTGCTGGCGGCTGGTACGCTGGCCAACTTCGCGCTCGTTGCCGGTACGCACGGTCCTGGTTCTGGCAACAACGGCAATCCGTGCAACGGACACGGCAAGGCCGACCAGTGCCACGGGAACGGCGCGAAGGCCGATACGGTCCAGCCGCCGCCCGCCTGCAAGTCCAACGCGCGCATCGGGCAGGACCAGACCCCGCCGCCCGCCTGCAGTTCTGCCGGCGGCAAAGAGGATCACGTGGAGTGAGCCAGCTCGCCGCCCTTGCGGCGACCGCTTTGATAGTCAGCCTGGCGCCTTTCGCGTCTGGCGATATAGTTTCACATACTGTCAAGACGAAGCTAAAGAACTACGAGCAGCTGACCCTGTTCCTGATGATGCCGCAGGGCGGACGGGCGGACGGAGTCCTCTGCCTGAGCCTGCTGGCCAAGAGCCCAGAGGAAGTACGCGCGCAGCTCCTCGGAACCGCCGAAAAGCGTTCGGCAGATCGTGCGCTCGAGTTCGCGCGGAAGCGCAACCTCGCTGTTGTGGCGTGGGGGGCGCACCGCCTGTGGGACCCTTCGCGCAACTGGGACGAGCTCCCGCGTGCGGAGGCGAAGAAGGTCGATGCGGATTTCGACCTCGTCGCGAACGCATGGGACGCAGGCATCAGCTTCTTCGTGAAGAAGTACGGCATCCCCGAGTCAGGGTACCTGATGAAAGGCTCTTCGGGTGCGGCGCAGTACGCTCAGCGTCTGGCGCTGCGGCGTCCGGAACGTTTCTTGGCCGTGCATATCCACATCGCCAGCAGCTTCGACGTCCCGACAAAAAAAGGCGCGTCGCTCCTCTGGTGCGTGACGACCGGCGAGAACGAGCTGGGCTATGCGCGCTCGCGCCGGTTCTTCAAGGCCGCGCGCGACCTGTTCTACCCGATCGTCTACAAGGCATATCCCGGGTTGGGGCACGAGGGCAACGCTAAGGTGACGGCGCTCGGGCTGGCCTGCTTCGACTACGCGCTCGCGGAGCAGGCGCGCGCCACGCGCCTCAACGGCGGCAAGCCTGCCAGGCCCGACTGGGCGGACATCTTTTCCTCTTCCGCGTCTGTCGCGGACATCTTCAACCAGGCGGTCTACTCGAAGTTCGACTACCTGTGCGTGCCGCTTGAGTTCCGGATGCTGCTGCCGGCGGCGGTTTGCGAGGCCTGGATTGCCGAATGATGTTCCTTGACGCAGATGCCTTCTTCTACCAGGGCGTGTCGCGCTGGTCGTTCGGCATGGACAACCCCAACAAGGCGGCGGCCGTGCTCGCCTTCGTCCTTGTCCTGCTGCTGTGGACGCTCCTGCGCGCCCCACGCGGGAGGGTCGCGCTCCTGCGCGACCGCATCGGGATGGGTGTGCTAGTCGCGACCGCCGCCGCAGCCGGCTATTGTCTCGTCCACACCTTTTCACGTGGCGGATTGGTCGCCTTTCTCCTCGGAGTGTCCATTCTGTTCATCGGGTCGTGGAAAGGCCAGCGCAAGTTCCGAAGATGGTGGCCCATCCTTTTCGTTGCGCTCCTGATGGCGGGAACGGCGGCGTGGACGGGCTTCGCCGGGCGGGTTGCGCGAAGCTCTCCGGCGGACGACGCCTCCGTGGGCAACCGTCTCGCGATCTGGCGGAACGTGCCGAGCATGATGGTGGACGCGCCGGGAGGCTGGGGGCATGGCTCTGCGGGCGACGCTTTCATGAGCTGGTATCAGCCGCTAGAAAGGCACGAGCGCTACCGCACGCTCGTCAACAGCCATTTCACATGGCTGGTAGAGTTCGGATGGGTGGGGCGGTTTGCGCTTGTCTGCGCGTGGATGTTCGCATTCGGCTTTGGAGTCCTGCGATGGAAGGAGCGCGGTGACCCGTTGCCGCTTGCCGTATGGACAAGTTTTGCCACGGCGGCCTTCTTCAGCTCGGTGGCGGAGGACTGGCGCGTTGGCGTGGTGCCGGTTGCGACGCTAGTGCCGGCGATCAGGACATTCTTCGCTGCCGATGCGGTGCGGAAGCGTCTGGTCGTGGCGGCGGCGTTGCTGGCGAGCGGACTGCTGTTGAGTGTCTTTGTCGTTCTCGGCATCGCATGCCGTCCGGCGGAAGCCTTGCCGATCCACAGGTCGGCAGACGGCGCGCGCCTGACAGCGGGAGACGGTGTGCCGGACGGTTGGATAGTCTGTGATGCGAAGACGATGGGAGGTGCCGCATGCGGGCGTGCGCTGCGGGCTTTCATGAAGACGCCAGATGGAAACGGTCGGGCATATGGCCTTGCGCGCGACTTGGCGGCGGTGCCTGCGGACGTGCGTCTGCTTGCGATCTGCGGCGCGGAGGCCGATGCGGGGCCGGCGGTCTTGTCGAGATTCACGTCGCTTGCCGACGTGCGCGTGCTTTCGCCGAACCGACCGGAAGATTGGCTGGCGGCGCGCGGGAAGAAGACGTCTGTCAGCGTGGTCTGCGGCGAGTTCGCGCAAGCCTGTCCGGCGGAAGACGCGGAAGGTCTGACCGTCTTGCCTGGCGTTGCGGAGTTCCTGCCGAGCTGGCCGCGGTTGGCGTTCGGGCGATAAAGGTCAGATGACGCCCCTGATGTAGCGGTCCTTCAGTGCGCGCCAGAGGACGACGCAGAAGGCGCTGAGGGGGATGGCGAGGAGGAGCCCGAGCATCGAGTGGAAAACGACGCCCCAGAAGAAGAAGCTGAATATGACGCCCGCGTAGCCGAGGCCGGTCTTCTCCCCTTGGATCTTTGGCGTGATGAGGTATCCGTCGAGGAACTGGCCCGTGAGCCAGACGGAGAGGACGCCTATCAGGCGCAGGCTGCTTCCGCCGTCGCCGAAGAAGGCTATCGATGCCGCGATCGGCAGGCAGAGGACAGAGCCGAGGAGAGGCACCAGGTTGATGACGCCGAGAAGGAAGCCGATGACGAACCCGTAAGGCAGGCCCACGAGCATGAAGCCGGTGCCGTAGAGCATTCCCTCAATCAGGCAGATTACGACCTGGCGCTGGAAGAAGTTCACGAGGATGTCGATGAACGCGTCGATCTGCCTTGCGACGAAGCCCTTTGTCTCGTCCTTCAGGAACGGCAGCTGGCTGACGTAGTCGTTGCCGCGCATGTCGGGGCGCATGAGGAAGAAGACGAAGAA
>CAMPAF010000127.1 GCA_946631535.1 uncultured Verrucomicrobiota bacterium | reverse complement strand
AACCGCGAGGGGACGAAGGACGAGCTTTCCGAATCGCTCGGGCTTCTCTCCGAGGCGGTCCATGCTTTTACGAAAAAGCCCCCCGTCATCTTGATCGATGAATACGACCAGCCGATCACGACGGCCTCGACAAATGGTTTCTACGACGAGATGTGTACCTTCATGCGCGTGTTCCTGTCCGGCGCGCTGAAGGACAACAGGCACTGCCATATCGGAATTATGACAGGTGTCCTCCGTGTCGCGAAGGAAGGAATCCTCTCCGGCCTCAACAATCTGGACGTCTGGACGGTCTTCGATGAACAGTATTCGCAGTATTTTGGCTTCACCGAAGATGAGGTCGCCGAGATGGCTCGGTACTACGGAGTCGCGGACAAGCTGCCGGAGATCAAGGCGTGGTACGATGGTTACGATTTCGGCGGCACCGAGATCTACAACCCCTGGAGCGTGCTGAAATACTTCAAGTGCAAGTGCAAGCCCGACGCCTACTGGCTGGACACAAGCTCCAACGACCTCATCACCGAGATCGTGCAGGAGCTGCCGTTCGAGATGGAGGCGACGCTCCACAAGCTGATGGACGGGAACCCGGCCGTCGTTCCCATGACGAAGGAACTCGGACCCTACAAGCAGATCCGCGACAACGAGAACACGCTCTACGCGCTGCTCGTCTCGGCGGGCTATCTCAAGGCTGTCGGAGAGGTGAAGGACGGCGAGTGCGAGGTCATGATCCCCAACTACGAGCTGAAGCAGGTCTTCTACAGCGAGATTGTCCAGAAGGTCCGCTCATTTGACAAGAGCGGAGGTATCGTCGCCGTAGAACGTGCGCTCCGCGAACGTGATCCGTTCCTCTTTGGAAAGTACCTTGCGGCCTACCTCAAGGAGTCGGTGAGCTTTTTCGACACGGCGGCGGAGGGGTTCTACCACGGGCTCGTCCTCGGGTTCATCGCGTGCTTCCGCAACCGGTTCGTCGTGAAGTCGAACCGCGAGTCGGGCGAAGGGCGCTACGACATCTCCATGCGCCCGCTCGTCGAAGGCATGCCCGGCGTGGTCATCGAGCTCAAGGCGGCGGAGGACGAGACGGAGGACCTCGACGCGCTCGCCCGCGAGGCGCGGCGCCAGATCGACACGCGCGAATACACCACCGAGATGCTCGCCGACTTCGCCGCGCATGGCGAAAAGCGCGACATCCTCAAGTTCGGCATGGCCTTCTACAAGAAGAACTTCGTCGTCTGCAAGGATCTGCCAGGCGCCGTGACGTGCCCGTGGTGACGGAGGATATCACTCTCTCCGGCGAAATTTCACGGCGGAGCGGTCACACAGCACAAGCGGATAGTCTACGAGCGGCAGGTTAGCGAATGTCACGCGTTCGTCGCCACTGGCGTGACGATCACGGAAGGGTCGCGCTCCTGCACGACCATCCACTGCAACCGCATACACGCCCCCGCGGAGCATGTCCACGAGAACGGGATCCTTCGGCGCGAGGTCCGCCGGTACCGTGAGCATCGCGTCGCACTGCGCCGTGTAGCAGGTGCCGGTGTAGGCGCCGGAGAAGTCGAACGCCGTGTAGTAGAGGAAGAGCGGCGCGCCGTTGGCCGCGCGGAACGTGGTCGCCACCGTGGGCGCCCCGGCGTCGGACGCGGCTGTGACGGACACGGCGACGGACTCGTCATGCCGCGCCGTCGCGAGCAGCGCGTTGTAGTGTCCGAAGGCATGGCAGGACATCTTGGGCTTGTAGGTCCAACCGTTCACGATGCCATGTTCGGCGGGATGTGTCTGCGTGGTAGTCGCCATCGAATAGTGGCGGGAGATGTCCGCCATCTGGAAGAAGGAGCTGCGCACGATGCCGGCGCGGCGGTCGGTGACGAACCGGCGCAGGAGCCACTTCGCCTGGTTGGCCTGGCTCTGCCAGCCTTCCTTGCAGACGCTCTTCGGCCACCAGAGCCAGTGGCCGGCCGGGAACCAGCTTGGGAAACCGGACTCGCCCTGCCAAATGTCCACGTGTTTCCCGCCGTGTGCGTCAATGAAGGCGCGCACGTCCTTGAGGACGGCAACGTAGTCGTCCGAACTGCCGGAGGCGATCCGCTGTTGCTTACGCAACCGCTCGGGAACGCGCGTATAGGCGTGGCCGCACCAGAAGTCGATCGCCTCCGCGCCGCCCACCTCGAAAAAGCGCTTCTCCCAGGCGTTGAGCGCCGGAGACGCCGTGGTGCCGCCGATCTTCGCGTCGGGAATCTCCTCTCGGATCACGCCGCCCGTCAGCTTGACGAGCGCGAGATAGTCGTCGGCGTTCGGCTTGTTCGGCTGCCAGAACTGCGGCAGGTTCGGCTCGTTCCAGATCTCCCAGTGCGTGACCTTCCCCTTGTAGCGTTTCGCGAGCGCGCGCACGTAGGCGCACCATGCGGCGCGGCATTCCTCGCCGTAGAGGGTGGGCACGCACCCCACGGCCGCGCCAGTGAAACAGTTCGTCATGTAGAGCGTGTTGCCGAACGTGACGCTGAACCACGGACGGATCCCGCGCCGCGTGAGGTTGTCCACCACGCCGTCCAGCACGGTGAAATCGTAGATGCCTTTCTGTTTCTCGCAGCGGCTCCACATCGTCTGGCACCGCGCCCACTTGACGCCCGCCGCCGCCAGCGTGTCGTAGCAGCGGTCGGGGTCGAACAGCCCGCGATCTAGGCACTCGAAGCCGATGGAGGCGTTGGATGATTCCGGCAGGTCGGCGGATTTCGGGACGGCCAGCGTACCGATGCGCGTCACTCCCGAGATCGGCGTATCGAACACGCGCGCCGCCGTCATGCCGCAGTCTTCGCGCCCGTCCTCGCCCGACGTCGGAATCCGTGCCCCGAACCATGCTTCTTCTGCATAAAGCACTTCGAAGTCGGCGATGCCGTCTTGAGGCGTGACGTCGGCATCGACGTACCGCGAATCGCCGACGGTCACGAGCGAGAAGGGGACTTGCTCGCCGTTCACATACAGGGAGTCCGGCACCTTGCCGGACGGCACGAGCAGATGGGCCGACACCTTCTTGGCCGGGCTACGCAGATGGTAGCGGAATCCCTTGTCGGTGAATATCCAGCGCACGTCTACTGTCTTGCGCGACGCTTCATAGCCAGTGAGGTAGCGGCCTTCGTCGAATGGCGTCACCGCCCAGCGCGGCGCGAAGCGGATTTTACGGTACTGCACGTCGAGGTCCTGCACGCCGGCGAGTCCCTCGTCCACCGCAGCCAGGATTGCCGCCGCGCCCCAGGCGCTCGGCCCGCCGCCCTGCGGCTTGCCGGAAATGGGGTCGTACAGGAAGTAGAGCTTGCCGTCGTCACGCTTCACCATCTTGGCGACGCGGTCGAGGATGTCCCAGCCGTACGTCTCCTCGCCGCATTCGAACGCGCCGCGCGCGAGTTCGCCAGCCGTGAAGGGGGACAGCGCGCCGTTGACGTATCGGCCGGGCGGATTGCCCTTGAACGACGGACTGTACGCCGGATCGATCGTGAACCATTCGGAGAAACCCTTCGTCGTCTTCCGGCGCGCCTTGTACTCCGCCACCACGCCGCGCTTCTGCTCCGTCGTGAGGATGCCGCGGTTGAGCGCGTAAGCCATGGAGAGCGACAGGCGCTCCTTCTCGTGCGCGTCGAGGGGCTCGCAGTTGAGCGGCAGCTGGTGGCAGAAGAACGTGCCGTTCCAGAGATGCTTGAACATGTTCGCCTTCAGCGTCGCCGCGCGCGCGCGCCACGACGCCGCCTTCGCGGCGTCCCCGAAACGCTCGTTGATCCACGCCAGCTGGTTCATCGCCTGATAGACGCCCGAGTTGTCGCCGTGCATGATCGCCATCGGTTCGGAGAGAATCACGGAGCGGTTGGAGCCAGAGAGCGGATCGTTCGTGAAGTCCCACGTGTCGATCGTGTATGGGCGCATGCAGAGTCCGTGCGCCTTGTCCCAGCGCTTGGGGTCGCTCGTCATGTAGTCTATGCCTTTCTCGAGGCGCGGAAGGGCGCGGCGGAGCCAATCGTCGTCTCCCGTCACGCGCCATGCCTGAAGGCAACCCTCCACCATCAGGTACTCGATGTCGGCCTCCAGCTCAAGGCGCACGAGCGACTGGTTGTCCTCCGGGTAGAGGATGCGGCAGTCGGGCGGCACGAAGGTCCAGTGGAAGTCGTCGAGCTGCTTGATGAGCTCGTAGAACTGGCCGTCGGCGCGCTGCGTATCGAGGATGAAGTCGAGGAAGCTCGTGAGGTCGTGTTCCCAGTGGCGGTAGCCCTTCATCTGGTGGACGTGGTCACGGATCCAGTTGAGCTGGCAGACGAGCGTGCGTCCATCCACGAACACGAGCCGCCGGTCGGCCCACACCACCTTGCGCAGGTCCCATAGCGCGTTGCCGAAGTCCGCGCCCGTCGTGGTAAGCACGCCTGGGAACGCCAGCTCCCAGTTGTTGTACGTGCCGCATTGGGCTTTCCCGCACCGCATGCGCGGGAGCGGGTTCGCGAACTTGATCACGCGCCCCGCGTTGATCGCGAGCCCCGACGGATCGGGCAACTTGCCAGCCGGCATCGGCTGCAGCGCCGCCGCCGCGCATCCTGCCGCCACCAGAACGGCACCCAGTATGATCTTTGTTACGTTCATGTATAGTTGTTTTTTCGTTCCCGGGCTATCTGAAGATGATGGTCGCGCCGCCGGGGTTCTGGGCGACGACGGCGAACCAGCCCCAGCGCAAACGCCGCCACGAACCGCACATGCGGTCTATTTGCATGATACGTGTTGGTAAGAGCACCGTCTTTCATGGCTTACAGAGTACCATATCCCGCCCCCGCTTTCAAGCGCACATTTCCACGCGTAGAATGGTAGGATGAGTACAACAAAGCGACGGTTCAGAATCGAAGGATGAAGTTGTCGTCGTCCTTGAAGGCATTGGCCTCTTCCAGCTGACGCCGCATCGCCGAGATGTCATCGCCTACGAGCCGCCTGCTGAAATCCCTGAGGCGCGTCATGGCCTTGACAAGCACGCTCGGATCACCAGTGCGGGAAAGACGGCGGAGCGCTCCGATATAGTCGGACCTGAACACGGTCGGCACGATGACCTTCGCCTGCCCGGTGGCCGTGAGCTCGGCGTTCATCATGATCCGCGAAATGCGTCCGTTGCCGTCCGCGAACGGATGGACCTCGCTCGTCACGAATAGCACGAACACGGCCCTGGCGAACGGATGGGGGAGCGCCTGGGTCATCTCGAACCCCTTTCGGAGCGTACCTCTGACGCGGTCAAACGACACGAAGTGCGTTTCGCCAGCCCGGTTGTCGCGCGTCTTGAACATGCCGGGCGCGCTCGAAGGGCGTCCGGCGAGGAGGGCACGGTGCCGTTCCCGGAGGATTTCCACGAACTCGTCCGCAGAGGCCGCGATCCGCGACATTTCCACGCGGTTCGACGTCACCGCGTATGTTCCAAGAATGTCATGGCTGTCGGCATCACGCGTGGGCAAAGCTACGCCGGTCTCGACAATGCGCCGGGCCTCTTCCAATTCAAACTCGGTCCCTTCGATGTAATTGGAGAAATAGCTCTCAAAAAATGCAAATGTGCCAAACGCCGCGTCGGACTTGTTGGGGTCGGGGAAATCTGGAAAATCCGTTCTTGAAAGCTGTTCCAGAAGTGTCCCGAAAAGTTCGACCCGTGCGCTGTCGAACGGCTCGCCGGCCGCGCGGGCGAGAGCGACCGGCGACTTGAGGACATTGGCGGGGCGTGTTGAAAGGAGCGCGCCGATCATTCGGTCAAGCCGTGCAAACTCGAAGTTGCGCCCCAAGACGTCCGCGACGGCGCGTGCGTCGTCGCGCAATTTGTTGAGGGCCTCCTCTCCTCCCGCCGCAAACTCGGATTCAAGACGTTCCTCCACTGCCTCGACGCCAAGGCACTTGTCCACGCCGCCTTGCGTCCGGTCCGGCTCAAGGTTTTCCAGCAGGGCGCGCACACGGGAAGAAACGCGCAACCCTTCGATGAACGAATAGTCGGACGCAAGCGGCCCAGGCTCGGCAAGGAAATGGATCGTCACGCCGGGAAGCCGTACCTTTCGCGTGTACTTGTAACCGAGAAAGATGTGTCCCTCGTGCGGCGCATACTCAAGCGCCGTCCTGTGGCTCAGCCGCGCTTCGGGCCAAAGACGGCCGATGATCGTCCACAGATTGCGGCGGACGATGTTTTCGGGTGTGTCGGAAAGATTCGTGGTGTAGATACGCGGCGCAAGCCGTGCCACCCGCCCCTCGCGCTTAAGGCGGGCAAGTAATTTTGCCATCGCGGGAACACTTGATCCCACAATGACTTCATTCAACATCTGTAGATTTTTTTCCAACATCAGCTAAGGAACCCATGGGGTCTGGCAGAATTTTTTCCAACATCATAGCATTTTTGCCGATATTGTTCAATCATCAATTTCGGGAAAGCCGCGGCTCCATCCGGGTACGCGGGCGAGTTCAACGGCGATGCGTCTGTGGAGTGTTATTCGGTTTCACGTGCCAGTTCGTAAAGGAGCGTGGCGTTCTTGGAGTCGCGCGCGGTATCCGCCGTGAGGGAGAGCGTGCCGTCCTTCCACATTACCGGCACCTCGCCGCGGCGCGCGCCGTCCGTGCCGAGCGCGTACGCCTTCCACGCGCCGGACGCGGCCTTCAGCGACACCTCGGCCGTGCCCTTGCGCGCCCGCATCGGCAGCCCGCCGCGCTTCAGGAGGATGCGATGGTCGGCGTCCGCCCACTGGACGCCCGTGTTCTGCACGTCGGTGAGGTGCGTGAGGAGGATGCGCGACGACTCCGCGAGCGGCTTGCCGTCCACCGACGTGGCCCACACGGCCCCGTGCGCGCCCGCGAGCCGCACGTCCATGCCCGACGTCGCGAACGCGCCCCCCGCGTGCCCGAAACCGCCCTGCGTGCGCGGCGTGTCGACCGACATCGTCTTCGCCGCGCGGTCGATCTTCGCGAAGTCGCCGTCGTCGGGGGCGTCCCCGCGCAGGTAGAGCGACACGAGCGCGCGCTCGGTCGCCTGCTGGATCGGGTCGAGCAGCACGTCGAAGCTCCCGCTCGCGGCCTTGGACGTGTCGAAGAGGTTCTGGATGCCGTGCGCGTAGGTGAAGCGCCACAGGCCGTCCCACTTCCCTTGCACGGCGAGCGCCGCCGTGTAGAGTCCGCCCTGCCAGCGGAACTCGCCCGGACCCGAGAAGTTCCATTCGGTGATCGTGTAGGGCATCGTGGGCAAGCGCAGGGACGCGGCGCGATCCGCGTTCGACATGCCGGGCCCGACCGGATAGTCGAAGATGTCGAGATTGCTGATGCGGAACGGCAGGTGCAGGCGTGTGCCGAGCCACTTCGGATGGTCGATGTAGAAATGGTTGTCGAAGTAGTCGAGCCACTTCTCGCGCACGGCCATCTTCTCGGGCGGGTGCGGACCGTTGTTCATGTCCGTGAGCAGCGCCTTCGCGCCGAGCGACCGCACGAACCCGGTCATGCGCGCAAGGCTCCTCTCCTCCACGTCCATGCAGTCCCGCTCCGTTTTCGCCTTGCCGTCGAGCCAGCCCCGCGCGGGCGCGCCCTCGTTGACGAGGCAGATGAGCGGCAGGCCCGGCTCGTCCTTGTACGCGCGGCCCGTGTAGGGGTTCACGTGGTTGAGGAGGTTCCCCGCGTACGTCTTCCAGTTCTCGAAGCCCGCGTCGGTAAGGTGGATGAGCATCTTCATCTCCTGAAAGGCCGGCATCGTGGGCGGCGTGCGCCCGAGCTCCCGCACCATCTCGCCGCGGCAATTCTCCGGCACGGTGCGGTAGGAGTAGAGGTCGATCGTCACGTAGATGCCCGCCTCGATGCACTTTGCCACGAGGTAGTCCATGCGGTCAAGCGTCTTCGGGTTGAGCGTGGTGCCGTTCGGGTCGCCCGTCCCCGAGGTGATGCCGCCCGCGCACTCGAAATGGTGCAGGCGCACCGTGTTGTAGCCGCTCCGCACGAGACGCGACACGATCACGTCCGCCTGCCCCTTCTCCGGCCAGCAGCAGCTGCCCACGAGGTTGACGCCGTAGAACTTTACGCGCTCGCCGGCCGGGCGCCCCTCGAACTCGAAGTGCCCGCCCGCGCGCTTCAGCCAGCCGTACTTGCCTGCCGGCGCGTCCTGCAGACGCCACCCGGAGAAGTCCGTCGCGCCGCCCGGACGCACGCCCTTCAGCATCTTGAGCGGCACCCAGCCGCCGCCTTCGACCGAGTATGTCTTGAGGTCGGTCGTGTACGTGAGCGCGCGCCCCTTCACAGAGACGGTGAACACGTCCTCGATCCGGTCGCCCGCCTTCAGCTCGCGCGGCGGCTGGAGACG
>CAMPAF010000126.1 GCA_946631535.1 uncultured Verrucomicrobiota bacterium | reverse complement strand
TCTCTGGCGGCGAGGCGCGCAACCGCATCCCCGACACGGCCGAGATGACGCTCAATCTCCGCTTCGTCACCAAGGATGGCGTAGAGCGCGTCTGCAAGGCGCTGAAGGACGCGGGACTGGAGATCGTCAACGTCGTGACTACGGGCGGTCCCGTCTCCAGCGACCCGTCCGCGCCGGAAATCCAGCGCCTTCTCGCCGCCATGCGCGCGAAATGGCCCGAGAAGAAACCCTCAATCGACCGCATGATCGCCGCCACAGACGCCCGCCACTTCGTCGACATGGACGTGCCCATCGCCATCATCGGCGCAAAGGGCGGCGGCGCGCACGCAAACGTCGAGTGGATCGAATTGCGCTGCCTGGACGAGTACGCGGACCTGCTGGAGCAGTTCCTTGGCGAATAGTGGCTAGTTGGCCATAGACTCGAGCGCGTGGGCGAGCTTGACGCGATGCTCCTCGATCGGCGTCGGGTCGATCGAAAACTCGGTCATCGTCTTCGTGACCGTTTCCGGCACCTTCAGCAGAGGCTCGTACTTCGCCTTCTGCTCCGACGTGGCCGTCGCAAGGCGGCGCTTAAGCATCGCGAAGTACTCGTAGTCCTCGATGCCGTCGCCCAGCATCTCTAGGCGGAACGTCGGCACTGGATCGTCAAGCACGGGCGCGGCGGGCCGTCCGTCTGCCGCCGCGAGCGGCGGGTAGACGAGCCGCCCGTCGCCATTGCCCCACGGACGCTTCGCGCCCTTAGGCGTCGAGTACCCGCTTGTCCAGCTCATCGGATCCTCGTACGGGTTCTGCGGAGCGTTAGGATATGCGGCCCCGCTCGTCCAGTACGTTGTCGCCCAAATGAGGAGGCCGTGCACGTCCTCCTTCCAAGTCTGCCACGACCAGAGACGCATCTCCACGCCAGGATGGTCGATGAACTCCGTGACGTACGGCGCCTTCGGGCCGCAACACACGTACCACCAGAACCTGTCGCCCGCCGCGCGGCACGCCGGCTCGTCGGACGTGTGCAGGTGCGGGGTGAGCGGACACCACAGGTTGGGGCCACCCAGAAGATCCGACTCGGGCTGCTCAGTGAGCATCCGACGCAGTCCCGGCGCGTGACGCTTGAGCGTGCGGAAGCCGTTCATCACGAACTCGTAGTCGCGCGGGTCCGGCTCGTCGAACCAGTAGATGTAGATCTTGTCCAACCACCCCTTCTCGCGCAAATGCGCCTCGATGCCGCCGAGATATTTCGCCATCAGCACGTGGTATATCTCGTTAGTGGCTGGATAGCCCATGAAAGACGGTTCGGTGCGCGCGTGGAACGTGCCGCCGCCTAGACCCGACACGCCGAAGCGCATGGAGTTGAAGTGGTACTCGTTGAACGCCTTCTCCATCGCCGCGTCCCACGCCGTCCAGTCGAACTCCGGCGTCGCCGTGCGCGGATTCTCCTTGATGCCCTTCCACTTCACCGACCAGTGGTCGAGCGGCGCGGGATCGTACGGCGAGATGTGGTTGTCGGAAAGCACCCGCAGGTACTTGTCGAGCACCAGACGCTTCTGCTCGATGTTCTTCAGGCGGTGATAGCTGAACACCGTGCCCGCAGAGAACCCGAACGCCGTCTCGCACGTCATCGTGTCTGGCAGCGTGAAGCCGAACACCTCCACCTCAATCGGAATCTCCTGCGCACCGCGCGCCGACGTGACGGCGAGCGTGCCGCGGTAGATGCCCTTCGGCGTTCCCTTCGGCGGCTTTACGCGCACGCGGAACGGCTGGTTCTCGCCAGCCGCCACAGTGCAGCCGGCCGCGTCCTGCGGCAGGAGCGGATCGGGCCACCACGCGCGGCAGCCAGAGTCGTCCGTAGGCTGCGTCACGTGCACGTACCCGACGCGGCGGATGTCCACCGCCGACGCCGGCAGGCGGCGCGCGCCATCAGCAAGGTCGCCCGCGAGCGAGACGCGCACGCCGCGCAGCTCCTCCTTCGGCGACACCACGAGCTGCACGGCCTCGGCCTCGTTCGCGGCCGTACGGATGACGAGCCCACCCTTTCCTTCCGGCGGCAGCGCGCGACGCGGAGGCACCTTGCGCGCCGACGATGCGCGCCAGAACACGACACCGTCCTTCTCCGCAAGGCGGTCTCCGTAGTCCTCGTCGTAATATGTCGAGGCGCGGATGTGCTCGACCAGCTCGCCTGTCGCCGCGTCGACGTAGCGCGTCGAGCCTATCACGCTGACCGGCTCGCCGTCCACGGTGCCGTCGAACGAATAACCGTACACCTGCAACTCCGTGTGCGGCATTCCGGTGATGCGCACCTGCACCGACTCCGCGGGAAAGAGCGAGGTAGGCAGGTCCAGCGTCGCCATGCCCGTGTTCGTGAGCGAGCCGAGATGCGTCCATGCCACTCCGTCTCGCGACGCCTCGATGGCGACGCCGCCCCGCACGAAGTAGCCGCAAGTGACCGTCGCCTTGCCAGAAAGGAAACGCCGTCCTGCGATTGCATGGCGGTACGCGATGTGATGCCTGCCCGACACGCACCAGCGCTGGGTGTTGTAGCCGGCGGTGTGCGAGAGGAGCGCGCGCGAGTCGTTCCGCCCCGCGCTGTTCATCTGCGAGGTGAAAGAGTAGCTGTTGCCGTCAAGCGACTCGCCGTGCCCGAGCGTCACGCCGCGCTGCGTCTTCCACTCGGCCCTCACGGGGCGTACGGACGCGGCCTCGAACACCATCTCGCCCTTCATGCGCCAGCCGCCAAGGTGGAAGCGCTCCTGGCGCGCCTTCCCAGTAGGCGTGCGGAACACGAACTGCCGCACGGACGATACGGGATCCTGGAAGTACCAGTCCACGTTCGCGCAGCCCGGCCCCGTCACTACGCAGCCAGACCCGCTCGCGCGCCGCGCGGTGAAGGAGAAGAGATAGGTCGCTCCAGGTGCCAGCTCCACGGGTTGCGAGAACTTGCGGCTGCTCTCGCCCCCGTCGCCAATGACGGAGAACGGCGTTTCGAACAGGGACTGCGCGGCGACAGCCGCCATCGCGCCAGACACGGCCACCAGGCCAACGAATAGATTTTTCATGCCGCCATTATAGCGCATTTCCTGCACACAGGCAACGATGACATCGCTCTCAGCGGGCGTACCTGAGGATCCATTCGTCCACTGAGCCGAACATCGGGTGGCAGTTGGAGTAGACGTTGTCGCTCTCCTTCCACGTCTCCCACAGCGTGGTAGCGCCGCGCTCAAGCATGTGCAGCCATCCGGGGAAGCCCTTGTGCAGCACGATCTTCCGCGCGAGGTCGACGCGTCCGTTTTCCGACAGGTACATCAGCATGTACCGGGTGGAGAAGATGCCGGTCGTGGGGCCACACCCCTTCTCTTCGATGGACGCGACGAGCCGCCGCTCCGCGGCCGGAATCTGGTCGGCAGGCACGAGCCCGAGGTAGAGCCCAATCGACTGCGCCGACTGCGAGCCGTTCGCCACGACGCCGTCCTTCACGTATTTCGCGGCGAACGCCGCCTTGATCTTCGCCGCGAGCGCGTCGAACTCCGCCGCGTCGTCGGCACGCCCCAGCCGCTTCGCGAAGCCGGCCGTGAGCGAAACAAAACGATGCCAGTGCGCCGTGGCCGTCACGCCGTCTGGCGCGCGCTGCAGCGCCTCATGGTCGCCGATGCACTGCGGGATGAGCCCGTCGGGATGCCTCGCAGCCAGTTGGCGGATGTAGCGCGTGCAGACTGGATAGTAGTCGAGCGCCTTTGTCTCGTCGTAGTGGCGCAGGAGACCGTCGATCAGCTCAGGAACGGCGAGCGCCCACGAGACAGGCCCCGACCTGCCGCCCTCGCCCTTCACGGCGATCCCCACGTAGGGCGCAGTCTCGGTGATCCATCCGTCGTCGGACGCCTCGTCCGCGAAGTCCCGCAGGATCTTGAGATAGATCGCGCGCATGTCCCAGTTGAGCATGTACGCCTCGTACGTCGACACGATGTCGCCGCCGTAGCCCAGCCGCTCGCGCCCGGGACAGTCGCTCTGCACTCCTCCGATCAGGTTGGCCTGGAATGTCCGGCGGCACATCTCGTGGATGGCCGCGATGTCGGCATTGTCCGTCTTGAAGGTCGAGGCCGGAAGCGCCTTCTCCTCAAGCGACAGCATCGACCTCACCGTGCGCCTGGCGTCGTCCCCTTCCAGCAGCCGCTTCGCACCGCGAATCTCCGCGTAGCGGAAGATGTGCCATGTGAACGGCGGAGAGAAGCGTTCCTCCGCCGTGCCGCCGCAGACGTATGCGTCACGCTGGCAGGCGACGTGCGGCGCGCCTGGTCCGCCGTTGCCGCGCTTGATCTGTCCGGCGGTCTGGGTGAGCACGTTGACCGAACCGTCCGCGTTGAGCCGCTCGCCGTAGACGATCTCGATGCGCGTGCCGCGCGCCTCGTTCCCGAAACGGAAATTCGGGACGCCTGACGCGTTGACGCCGAAGTCGATCACCTGCACCTCCCCTTCCTTCAGCCAACGCGCCTTGCCGCAATCGCTACCATCGCTGATCATTCCCGGATTCGAGCGCGGCCATTCGACGATCTCGCCCTTCGGCCCCTTCACGGCTGCGGCGGGCTTCCACTCCGTGTCCTCGGGCCGCGTTGCGTCTATCTCGGTACCGAGGTAGACGGAGTTGCGGATGACGTTCGTCTTGCGCCACTTCCATTCCAGCGGCTTCTCAACGCCGTCGATCGCCATCTTGAAGCAGGGACGTCCGTGCGCCAGCACTTCGCGGAAGTGGCGATGTCCCCAGAAACGGAGCGGCGGCAGGTTGTAGAAACCGTTGCCCAGCCGCACGCGGACCGTATTCCTGGAGGAGGCTACCTTGAGCGCATGGGTCGAGGAGTAGATGGTCTTGCCGTAGGGCGTCCATAGCGTGTCGAGTCCGTCCTGGTTCATGTGCGCGCCATTTATGGCGAACCAGCCGAAGCCGGCGCAGACGAAATGGACCTTCGTCTCGGTGACGCCCGGCGGCAGGACGAACTCCGCGTCGAACTCGGGCGCGGGATCCTCCTCGTACCAGTCGGCGCCGTTGCGGTCGGGCTGTCCGTCGCCTATCCACGGCAGCGCAGCCAGCGGGGACTGATCTGCATGAAGCAGGCTGACGGCGAACGTCACCGCCAACACAAAAAGACTCGCAAATGCATGTTGTTTCATGCAGCGCAGTCTATCAAATCCGCAGTGTGGCGTAAATGGGAAAGATGCCTAAAGGGCATGAAATCTTATGGGTGCTCTTTTGACAGCCTTGTTGAAACCGATGGAGGGTTATGGTATCATATTGGCGTTTTTGAAATGGGTGTTGTACCCTTGACCAAAAGCGAGGTGAAGATATGCCAGCAGTGATGGAGGCAATAGACAAGATGACGATAGAAGAAAAGGTAGAGGTCATGAACTACCTTTGGGGGACTCTTGCGGCATCAGGCGAGCAATTCGTTCCTGTTTGGCATGTCGTGGATTCCCACAACGCGGTAACGCCCCCGTGTAAGAGAGTGTCGCAGTATGGAGTCCTCAAGGGAAAAGTAATGATGTCATCCGACTTCGACGCGCCTCTTGAGGATTTTGCGGAGTATATGTGATGCAATACCTTCTCGACACCCATGCCATCCTATAGTATGTCGATGCCGCGCCGGAATTGCCGGTTGCGTTGCGGAATCTGATAGATTCGTCCGAGTGTTTCTACTCAGTGGCGTCCCTTTGGGAAATAGCCATCAAGCAAAGTATTGGAAGGTTGAATCGTGCCATCATAATATCCGATTACGACGGCTTCTGCCGCAAAGCCGGATTTCGCCATGTTTCAATCCTTCCAGCGCATCTGGAGCGCATAAAAGCGCTTCCAGATATCCATCGCGATCCATTTGACCGATTGCTGATTGCCCAGGCGCAAGAAGAGGGTTTTACCATCGTGACGCGAGATGGGATCATCCCGCAATACCCGGTTCAAACCCTTTGGTAATATCGACGGCTCATTTTTCAGAACACTCGCTGGCGCGTTTACGAACCCGCCGCAGCCCTCGATCTCGTCCGACACCACCGGCAATTCGGACGGCGATGGAACGCCGTCCCTACCGCATGGGGAGCCGCAGTCTCGGCGGCGCGGCCGCGCAGTAGCGCGGCCCTCCCGCATGGGGAACCGCAAGGGAGGGGCGCGCGGACGACAACCTCAGCGGAAGATGAGGATTGTGCCGCGGGAGGCGACGACGAGCGTGACCGTGTTGCCGGACGCGCGCAGGAAGGCGGTGCGCGAGACGTGCGGCGAGGCGCATGTCCATTCGCCGCCGAAATCCAGATCCGTGGCCGTCACGAGCGGATAGTGTCCCGGCTGCAGGCTCTCAGTCGCGCCCGTGAACGCCACGCTGCCGCCCTTTGAGAGGTCAAGCGCGCCGTTCACCGCGAGCGGACCCGCCACGCTGCCGTCCGCCGCCACCTCCGCGATCAGCGCGCCGCCCGCGGACACGTGCACGTCGCCCGTCACCGCGCCCGCGCCGCCGATGGCCGCAGGGAAGACGTCGCCGCCGCCCGTCAGGGTCACGGACGCACCGTCCGAGACGAAGAGGGAGGTCGGCTCCGCCACGGTGAAGCCGGGCGTGTTTTTGCCGAACCACTTCTTGTTGAGGTACACCTCGGTCCGCGTGATCTCCGCGGAGGAGAGGCGGTTGGTGTAGAGCAGAATCTCACCGTACTCCACGCCGCCGACATAGGCGTCTCCCTGCCCGTACGACCCGAACGTGTCGCCCTTGCGGGCATTTCCCGAGCAGTCGAACGTGAGGAGGTCGTATCCGCCCGAGAAAGGCGTGACGAGCGGGTCCATCTTGACGCCGTTCAGCGTCACGTTGACCGTGCCGTTCGAGATGCCCGTCCGCAACCCCGACCACATGTCTGCATAGTTGCTTGTGTAAGCCATCGGCGCACCACGTTCGCCGGCGCCGTAGCCGGTCGGCTGGTGCGGGAAGATGCCCTGCGCCGGAAAGCCGTTGCCCCAGCAGCCGAACAGCGAGACGCCGCCACCTTTCGAACCGTAGACGAAGAACGCCGTGTAGACGTAGGGTGAGCTGATGTAGTTCGGGTAGTCGTTGTGGTGGATGTAGGTCGAGCCGTCCGCCATGTGGTAGCGGAGCGCCGCCTTGTTCGTCCCGTTGCGGATGCCGAGGTCCACCACGGGGAGTCCGTTCAGGACGTTGGAGACGAGCAGCGGGTTGTTCGTGAAGAGCTTCTGCAGGTACGCGCCGTTCCCGCTCGCGTCGTACCACTTCGTCACGGAGTTCCCGGACGTCACGAGCGTCGACTCGTCCGCGGCGTCCATGTGTATCCAGGCGTTGGCCGGCACGGACGAATTGGCGAGCGAAAGGGAATCCAACAGAACGTCGCCCGCCTCCACGCGCACGTTGCCGGACGGCAGGCTCTTCAGGAACAGCGTGCCGTCGCCCGTCTTCGTGAAGCCGCCCGTGCCCGTCACCTCGCCGACGACGAAGTCCTCGCCCGCCGCCACGGACACTTCCTCGCCGCAGGCGGCGAGCGTGCCGGCCTGCGCTTTCGTGTTCGGATCGTAAGCCTGGTAGACGACGTCCTTGCCCATCCACTTCCGCATGAGGTACTGCGCCGTCTCCAGTCGTTCGACGTAGCTCAGCGAGTTCGTGTAGATGATGCACTCGGCGATGCGCAGACGGCCGTTTTCAGTTGCGATGAACGTGCCGTCGCCGACGTTGTCGAGATAGCCCACGCCAAAGGCGTCGCAGGCAAGATGCTGTACGCTCGCCGAGGCCCGATAGTCCGTGTTCACGTGGTGTTCGACGAGCTGCATGAACGCGCCCAGGTAGCCATGCGAATACCCCACCACCTCCTCGCCGTTGAGGAAGAAGCGCCCTTCCTTGACGCAGGGCGTCGCGAAGGAGGGGGCGATGATCGGCGACGACCACACGGGATTTCCACCCCGGTAGTACGGGCCGCCGCGCGAACCGTAGTAACGGTCGGGGAGACGCCAGGAGCAGCGGCCGAGGATGACGCCGCCGCCTTCAGTGGGATCCTGCACCATGAACACGGCGCGGATGTCGTAGAGCGGCTCGCTCCACACGAGCACCTCCGTGTTCGTAACATACCTGCCCGCGTCCTTGCATTGTCCAATGCGCACGTACGTGCCGGACGGCGTGCCGTCTTTCAGGTACTGCGGACGGCGCACGATGTTCGTGCAGAACATCGGCTCGCCGGCGCGGCAGTCGTTCCAGCGCGTCACGTAGTTCGTGCCGGTCGTCTCGTCCGTCGTGTAGACGATCGAGCTCTCCGCCGAAGCGTCCAGCCAGAACGCGGGATGTCCGGCGACCCTCGCCTCGGGCTCGCCGTGCACGGC
>CAMPAF010000125.1 GCA_946631535.1 uncultured Verrucomicrobiota bacterium | reverse complement strand
ACTACGTGTGCCGCCTCTTCCCCGGCGACGTGGTGCACATCGGCGGCGACGAGTGCCCGCAGGTGCGCTGGAAGGACTGTCCCAAGTGCCAGGCGCGCATCAAGGCGGAGGGCCTGAAGGACGAGCACGGCCTCCAGCCGTGGATCACGCGCCACTTCGTCAAGTTCCTCGAGGCGCGAGGCAAGCGCGCGCTCGGCTGGGACGAATACCTGCTGGGCGACGTGCCGAAGAGCGCGATCGGCATGAGCTGGCGCACGCGTCGGCAGGGGGCCGGCCACGAGCTCGTGTCCGGCGCGCAGGCGGCGGTGCGCGGGCACGACGTGGTGATGACGCCCAACAAGTTCTGCTACCTTGACTACGGGCAGTGCCTTCCGAACGATCCGTTCCAGTACATCGGCGGCAAGCTGCCGCTGGAGATGTGCTACTCGTTCGACCCGTGCGCCGACGTGCCCGCCGAGGCACGCGCCCACATCCTGGGCGGCCAGTGCAACAACTGGAGCGAGTACACGTGGAACGAGTACGACCTCGCATGGAAGATGTGGCCGCGCACGTGCGCGCTCGCGGAGGTGTTCTGGCTGGGCGACGCCAAGCCGGGCTTCGCGGACTTCAAGAAACGCATGGCCACGCATCGTGGCCGCCTGATCGCCCAGGGCATAAACTGCGCACCGCTCGAGTAGGCAAAGGAGAATGAAGATGAGACGTTCGGCATTGTGCGGGAACAGGCATGCGCTTGTGGTGGCGCTTGCGTCTTGCGTGTTTGGCGCGACAGCCCAGGTCACGTTACCCGACCTTTTTGGCAGTCACGCGATCGTGCAGCGCGCGAAGGACACGGCCGTGTGGGGCAAGGCCGAGCCCGGCGAGACGGTGACGGTGACGCTCGCGGACGTCTCCGCGACCGCGAAGGCAGGAAATGACGGCTGGTGGCTCGCCCGTCTCGACACGTCGAAGCTGGCCGACGGTCCGTTCGACCTGACGGCGAAGGGTGCGTCGGGCGAGGTGAAGTCGCAGGACATCCTCGTGGGCGAGGTGTGGCTGGCCGGCGGCCAGAGCAACATGGAGTTCTCCATGAAGAGCTTCGGAGGGGTCGTCGGCTACGAGAAGCGCGCGGCGGCGTGCAAGGGCCGTCCGATCCGCATGTTCAAGATGACGCACCGCTCGCAGGGCGCGCCGATCAAGGGCGACGCGAAGGGCGTATGGCGCGTCATCTCGCCGTCGACGCTCGGCTCCGTGACGGCGGTGGGCTACATGTTCATCGACACGCTCCAGAAGCAGATCGGCGGGGCGGCGGGCGTCGTGGACATCTCATGGAGCGGCACGCGCTGCTGGGCGTGGATGCCGCGCGAGACGATCGACGCGCACGAGGAGCTGAAGGCGGAGCGTCTGCGCCAGGAGGCGCTGATCGCGAAGGGCGAGGGCGCGAAGGTGCGCAAGCCCGTCATCCGCTGCTGGAACAACATGTTCTATCCCGTCTCGAAGATGAGTTGCCGGGGAATCATCTGGTACCAGGGATGCTGCGACTCCGGCCACCGCGACAGCCTCCACCTCTACCCGAAGTGGCTGTCGTACATGGTGGCGGACATGCGGCGCGAGATGGGAAAGCCGAACCTGCCGTTCCTCTACTGCCAGCTCGCCGGATGGCAGCACATGCCGAAGTCGCCCGACGCGAACCCCGGACCGGCGAACCTCCGCGAGGCGCAGCGGCGCGCGCAGAAGCTGATTCCGCACAGCGCGATGGCTGTGATCCTCGACAACAGCGAGCACGAGATACACGGCCGCTTCAAGGAGCCGGCGGGCGACCGCTTGGCGGCGCTGGCCCTCAACCGCGTCTACGGGCGCAAGGATGTCATCTGCAAGTCGCCCGACTTCGCGGAGGCGAAGTTTGGCCCGGCGTCGGCTGACGTCCGCTTCGACATCGAGGGCTCGCCGCTCGCTGCGCAGCCATTCCGGACGTCGTTCACGTGGAACGTGCACTCCAACGACGTCATTCGCATCGAGCGGCGCTCGTCGCCAGCGAGCCAGCTGGAAGGCTTCACAATCCAGGACGCCGCCGGCAAGTGGCACTGGGCCGACGCTCGCATCACGGGCCGCGACACCGTGAAGGTGTGGGCTGACGGCGTGTCGAACCCCAAGGCCGTGCGCTACAACTGGGGCATGCAGGGCCCCGGCAATCTCTACAACGCCGCTGGCCTGCCCGCCTCCTGCTTCACTACCGAACCATAAGTAAGGAGACCGATGTCTATGAAATCCGTTGGCGCTTTCGCTCTTTCATGTTTGCTGTTGGCCGGTGTGGCGCAATCTGCCGTCGCCTCATCAGGCGAATCGGAGGGTTCGCAGGAGATACTGCTGCGGCTTAGGCAGTCCGTTCTGGACAATTGGGACAAGCTGTCAAGATGGTCGATGAAGACGGTTGCGCTCCATTCGGAGATGGAAAGTCTTCCAGACGACTCCTGGTTCTTCTCCGACAAGAAGTCACAGCGCAAGCTCATCCGGGAGAAGCTGATGGACATCCGGAAGCTCCTGCTCTCGACGGACGCCCAGAAGATCATGGAACGGATTGACGACATCGACGAGGACATTGCAGATGTCGACGAGGACATCCGCGACAAGAACGAGCAGCGCGTGCTGCGTCCTGACAGTCGCGAGAAGGTTGACGCCGATCTGGCGCAGCTGCGCGAGAAGCGGAAAGGACTTGTGGCGCAGCGCGAGGCGGCGGCGAAGGTTGTCCTGAAAGAACTGGACGCCATTGGCCTGCGGCTGTCCGGACGAGCAGCCGAGCAGTGTCTTTTCACGGCCAACGTGGGGGACCTTGTAGACAACATAATCGTCGCGAAGAACATCGGCGTGGTGGTCGAGAAGCTGCGGGAACTTCTCTCGACTGGCGATGTCACCGCCGCTAAAAGGTACTTTGGAATGTATGTCGTGATGGTCGAGGTCCAGAAGGCGTGCTTCGACGAATACCTCGACAAGAGCAGGAACGGAGAATGGCGCAAGCGGCTCGCCAAGATCGGCAGCGACGCGACCTCCGCCCGCCAGAACGCCTTGGATGCGGCTCAGGACTCGTCGTTCACCGAGCAGCAGCGGGCAGTGTTTCGCCGGAATGCGGAGGTTAACGTGTCGACGATCCGGGCTGTGGCGGCATACGAGAAGATTCTCGATTCCCACGAGGCAATCATACAGGCCAAGGCCGACGAAGCAGGGCGGATGTTGCGCGTGGCGGAGAACTCGTACCAGACGGTGTCCCTCGCCGACGACTTCCTCGCGCTCGTAAAGTCCAACCAGGACACGTTCGACGCGCTGCTCCAGCTCCAGCTGCCGCCCATCGAGATCTTCGACGACACGTCGCTCCAGGCCGAGTTCACTGCCATTACGAAGAAGCTTAAGGAATAAGAAGGGCGAAATGACCCAAACGTTTCGAGTCTTGCGGATAGGTTTGCTGGTTGCCGGGTGGGCGATGATCGCGGCTGCGGCGAAGGCGCCCGAGCCGCGCGACCTGCCGGAGATGGCGGAGGGGACGTTCGTGCAGCGGAAGGTGCTCGCCGACGTTGAGGTGACGCTCGTCTCGAAAGGGACGTTCCGCTTCGCGCGCGACCGGTTCTTCGAGTGGAACACGCGCGAACCTGTGCCGTCCACTTTCATTGCCACGCCGACCAACTACGCGCTCATGGTGAACGGCAAGACGACGGCGCGTCCGCTGGAGGTCAACGTCTCGTCTGTCGAGCAGCTGTTCTCCATCCGCGAGATGAAGGATTTCGTGAAGAAGGTTCAGGCCCATCCCGCGACTGGTTTCCCGACGCGCGTGGAAGTGTCGTTCACCAATGGAGACCGCCTTGAGATCGAGATGGTTCGCGACAGGTAGGGCCGTCCTGGTAGGTTTGGCAGTTGCCGCGGCGGCCGTGCTGGCGCTGCGCGCGCGCCACGGCGTGGAGACGGATCTCTACGCGCTTGCGGACACGCGGCACGGCGGCATCCTGCGCGAGCTCGCCGACGGAATGGCAGGCCAGGGACGCGTGCTGCTGGAAGGGGACGATTTCGGGAAGCTGAAGGAAGCGGCTGAGGCTATACGTGCGCGCTTTCACCAGCCGGCTGGCGACTTCAAGGAGACGCTGAAGTTCCTTGCCGAACACCGTGCGGGACTGCTTTCCCCTGAGACGCGCGAACTGCTGCAGGCGGGCAAGTACAAGGACGTGGCGGATGCGGCCATCGCGCGCCTGTACGGCTTTGTGCCGCCGCTCGTCTCCGTGAAGGAGGACCCGTTCCTGCTTGCCACGGACTACATGCTCTCCATGCAGACGCGTCGGACGGCAGGGTGGACGCTCCGCGAAGGCCAGCTTTGCCGTGAGACGAACGGCGTCCAGCAGTTGCTGCTGACGCTCGACCTGTCCGCCGCCAGCCCGCGTGACACGACCGCTTTCCTCGAATCGATGGAGCGAAGCAACTCCCAACTCTCAACTCTTAGCTCACTAGTGCGCGCGTGGTGTTCCGGCCCACCTTTCCACGCGGCGCGCGCGACGGCGAACGCGACGCGCGAGATCAACATCCTGTCCGCCGTGTCGCTTGCGCTCGTGCTGCTTTTCGGCTGGCTGCTTTTCCGCTCGTTCCGCTTTGTGCTGCCGCTTGTGGCGACGCTGGGAGTGGCGTTCATGGTGGCGGCGGCCGTGCTGTTCGCCGCGTTTCCTCGTCCGCACGTGCTGACGTTCGTGTTCGGAACGTCGCTCATCGGCCTCGCGGTGGACTACGCGTACCACGTGCGCGCGGCGGGCGACGCGCGGAGCGTGCTGCGACCGTTGGCGCTCTCGCTCCTGACGACAGAGGCGTGCTTCGCGCCGCTGTTCTTCTCCGTGGTGCCCGTCCTGCGGCAGATGGCGCTCTTCACGGGCGCAGGGTTGCTGGCGGCGTTCGCGTGGGCGGTGGCGTGGGGGGGCGCGCGGGCGGACGCGCAGGAGCGCGTCCCTCCCGGTGCGGACGCGCAGGAGCGCGTCCCTCCCGTGCTTCGAATGTTGATCGTGATCATTGCCGCGTGTGGGCTGTATCGCGTGCGAGTGTCGTCGGATCCGGCGAGCTTCTATACGCCAGGCCGCTACCTTGCCGAGAGCGAGAAGCGGCTTGCGGCATGCAATCCCGAGAAGTCGGGACGCTTTGCGTTCGTGCGCGGCCGGAACGTCCAAGAGGCGCTGGAACGCGAGGAGGCGGCTGGCATACCCGGCCTCTCCGCGCTCATCCCGTCGCTTGCGCGCCAGCGCGAGAACGTGGCTCTCGTGGCGAAGCTTCACGACGCAGAGGGAAAAGCCTACATGGCGAAGACGGGCTTGCGCGTTTCGCCGCCGATGGAAGGTACGTTGCTCGACCCGGACAACATCGGCGATCCGCATCTCGCGCAGATGGTGCGGTCGATGGTCGTGAAGGGCGGCATCGTATCGCCGTGTCCAGAGGGGTTTTCGTCGGACGATCCTAACGTCGTGATCCTTGAGCCCAAGAGGGCGGTCGAGGACATGTTCGCGACCTTCTCGTCGGCCACGATGAAGCTTCTGGCGTGGTCGTTGGCCGTGCTGGCGGCATTGCTCGTGGCCATCTTCCGGCGGCGGTCGTTCGGCTATGTGGCGTCGCTAGCGGCCACGTTCGCGGCGACGGCCGGAATGCTAGGGTGGCTGGGCGTGCCGGTGACGTTCTTCACGCTGCTGTGCTTCTTCGCCGTGGCAGGTCTCGGGCTCGATTACGCGATCTTCACGCGCAGCTCCGCCGCTCCGCGCGTAAGGCAGGTCGTGTTCTTCGCGTTCCTCACGTCGTTCGCCGGATTGGGAATGTTGTCCTTCACGGACTTCGCTGTGACTCGCGCGATGGGGTTGACGTTCGCGTGCGGGCTGTTCTTCGCGTGGCTGTGCGCAGGGCTTTTCTCCGCGCCAGGCACAAGGCTCCAGGCATCGGCCTGGCACCTGCAGCGCGAGCAGAGCGCGGGCCGCTGGCGGATGCTCTTCATGTGGTACATGTACGTCTGGTTCGGCAAGTCGTTCCAGAAGGTTCTGTGCATACCCGTGATGGCGTTCATCTACCCATTCGCGCGTCCCGCGCGCGAAGCACTCCAAGAGTTCTACAAGGTCATCAAGGAGTTCAATCCCCAATGCTCAATCATCAATCTTCATTATGCAATCTTCACCCATCTTCTCGGCTTTGCCTGGTCATTGGCCGACAAGACGGACGCCTGCACGTTGCGCAAGAACCTGCCTAAGATGTCCGTGCGGGACGATGCCGGCTGGCGCGCGTTCGATGGCCTCGTCCGTGCCGGGAAGGGCGCCTTTCTCATCTCAACCCACCTCGGCACCATCGAGGTCTTTCCCGCCCTCTCCGCCTCTTCGCCTTTCGTCCACGCCTTCCAGCAGATGGGCCATGACGCGGTGTTCACAGAAGTGTTCGCGCGGCATCTCGACTCGTCGCGCCTCGCGCTTCATCCCGTGGAGGAGATCGGCGTGGAGACAGCGGTGCAGATGCAGGAGGCGATCGGACGCGGCGAGCTGGTGCTGATGGCTGGCGACCGCGTGTCGGCCGGTTCGGAACGCGTGCTGCGGCACGATTTCCTGGGGCGTCAGTGCGTGTGGCCCAAGGGCGTGTTCGTGTTCGCGAAGCTGATGGAAGCCCCCGTCTTCTTCGTTACGTGTGTACGCACAGGGTGGAACGCCTACGAGGTGCACGTGCGGGAGTTCGTGCCGTCCGGCGAGCCGTTGCTCCAGTCCCTGCTCGACGCCTACGTGCGCTTCCTGGAAGAGGAGACGCTGGCGCATCCCGAGCAGTGGTACCAGTTCTACCATTTCTTCGGTGGCACATGAAGTCGGCAAAATTTCCGCAGGGGCCGCCGGTTTTGGTATAATTTTCGCGCAAACCACTTCAAGGAACACGACATGAATAAAATTATGCTGCCTCTGTGTTGCGTGGCGCTCACCGCGTCCGCTATTGAATTGTCCGCCTGGCGCGGCGAAACCGTGTCGGCCTGGGTGCCTCAGGGCGAGAAGATTGTATTCGGCGCGTCCGGGAGAAGCGGCGCGTCCTTCTCAAGGAAAGATGCCGCTCCGAAGGGCATCCACGTTAAGACGGGCGTGGCGCGGGACGTGCAGTTCGTCACCAAGGTTGGCGCGTTCGACTACGCGTCCGTGCCGGACCGCGTGGTGTGGGGACGCGCGCTCGGCGCCGACTTGAAGCGCGTCGTGTCCGTCAAGGTCGACGCGGACGCCAAGCCTGGCACGTACGAGTTTGGCGACCTGAAGATGCGCGTGGTCGATCGCGTGCTGCCGCCCGCGAAGGAGTGGAAGTACTACCTTGACCTCTGGCAGCATCCGTGGGCCGTCGCGCGCACGGCGGGCGTGGAGCCGTTCTCCGCCGCGCACTACGCGAAGATGGAGCCGCTCTGGAAGATGCTGGCCGCCGCCGGACAGAAGACGCTCACCGTCACGCTCGTTGACCTGCCGTGGAACCACCAGTGCTACGACGGCTACCGTCCGATGATCGAGACGGTGCGCCATGCGGACGGCACCTGGTCGCACGACTTCAAGCTCTTCGACAACTACGTCCTGTTCGGCCGCTACTGCGGGCTCGGCCCGCACATCGCCTGCTACACGATGTGCCCGTGGGGGTACAAGGTCAGCTGGCTCGACGAGGACGGCAAGATGCACAAGGCCGAGGCCAAGCCGGGTACCGAGTTCTTCAAGGAGTACTGGGGTTCGTTCCTCACCGACTTCGCCACGCACCTGAAACGGCGCGGTTGGTTCAAGGACACCTACATCTCCCTCGACGAGCGCTCGCCCGAGGACCTGCGCAACACTGTCGCGTTCATGAACGAGAAGGCGCCCGGTCTCAAGATCGCCATGGCCGGCAACCGCAAGCCGTCCGAGTTCAAGGGTATCTCCATCGACAGCTATTCGCAGTCGCTCGGCCACGTCAACCCCGACTTCCTCGCCGAAGTGCCGCAGCGCCAGAAGGAGGGCAAGGTGACCACGTATTACATCTGCTGCGGACCCTCCAAGCCCAACACGTTCATGGACTCGGAGCTCGACGAGGCGTTCTGGTGCGGGTTCTACCCGGCTGCGTGCGGTCTCGACGGACTTCTCCGCTGGGCGTACAACAGCTGGCCGCGCGACGCCTGCAAGGACGCGTCCTACGGCGGCTGGCGCAGCGGCGACACGTTCCTCGTCTACCCCGACGGCTCGCCCTCGATGCGCTTCCTCGAGCTCTTCAACGGCATCCAGCAGGCCGAGAAGTTCAACATCCTCAAGCGCGCGGGCGAGCGCAAGGACGAACTCGCCGCCCTCGCCGCGAAGTACGACCTCAAGGCCGCGCTCAACAAGAAGCCCGGCGACTTCACCGCGCTCATCCGCGAGACGAA
>CAMPAF010000124.1 GCA_946631535.1 uncultured Verrucomicrobiota bacterium | reverse complement strand
CCGCCGACATCGCGGAGGCCGGCGCGAAGCGCGGCAGCGCGCGCTGGCGCGACGAGCTCGTCGCCCGCAGCGTAGCCCGCTCCTACGCCGGCGCGAACGTCAAGCTCACGAAAGAAGGCGCGGTCAAGCTCGTGGATGAGCTGATGGCCACGCGCCAGCCGTACGTCTGCCCCAGAAACAAGCCCACGATGATCCTCGCCACCAACGCGGAGCTCGCGCGAAAATTCGACATTTGACCTGTTGACCTCCGCGCCGCGAAATAGTATACTATCCCCCGTCCTCATTTCGGAGCGTAGCGCAGTCTGGTAGCGCGTTTGGTTCGGGACCAAAAGGCCGAGGGTTCAAATCCCTCCGCTCCGACCATCTTGATGGCGAGAGTAGCTCAATTGGTAGAGCATCAGATTGTGGATCTGAGGGTTGCGGGATCGTGCCCCGTCTCTTGCCCCATTCATGAACCGCTGGAGTGGCGTAATGGCAGCCGCAGCGGACTTAAAATCCGCTGGCCGAAAGGCCGTACGGGTTCGAGTCCCGTCTCCAGCACCAACGGGAATCCGCGCTTCAGTCGTCGGAGGCTTCGTCGTCCTGGTGCTCCGCCTTCTTGATCTCGGTGTCGGCATCCGAGAAGCCGAGCGCGAGAGCGGCGATGCCGTCGCCGTAGCGGTCCATCATGACGCACCCGATGTAGATGCTGTCCTTGATGACCTCGGGCGAAAGGGAGTCGAGGCCGTCGCAGTTCACGAAGGTCTTGTAGCGGATCTCGCCGTCCCTGACGTCCACCTCGAAGTTGCCGTTCAACAGCCCGTAGTTGGCCATCGCGATGTACTTGAGCAGCTCGCCAAGGTTCTCCTTGTCGCCGCTGATCGGCGCGCAGAGATAGACGGCATAGCAATCGTCCTTGAAGTCCACGAATATCCTTCCGGACTTGATCTTGCTCTTGAGGTTGATGCCCATCTTGATCAGGCGCTTCTCGGCATCGTACTCGTAATGCCAGTCGTCGCCGTCAAGCCAGTCGCGTACCGCATCTACTATCTGTTCCTGTTCCATTGTCAGTCTCCTTTTGTCTGTTTTCGATTATGCGCCAAAACCGATTGCCCGGCGCTCTACGCTTTTCTTCATGAGCTTCTTGAACTCGCTGTCCGACATCGCACCGGCGAGGTCGCTCTTGAGTATGCGCAAGTCGCCTCCGCCCTCCAGGCTCTGGCGGTACGCGGCCTTGCCCCACGTCCGCTCGTAGAGGTTGCGCACCAGCCGGGCGTTGCTGAACTCCTTGGACGCGAAGGTCTCCTCCGGCATCTCCGCAAAGAACTCGTGCACGGCGTCCCTCAGCCCCTCCTCGTACTCGAAGGTGCCGTCGAGCATCGTGAAGAATATCTTCTCGAGGTCGTCGCGCGTGTAGTTGGGGAACTCGATCTCGTACGGGATGCGGCTCTTTAGGCCGGCGTTGCCCTTGAGCATCGCGTCCATGTCGTCCTTGTATCCGGCCATGATCACGCAGAAGTCGTCGCGGTGGTTCTCCATCTCGGCGACGAGCGTGTCGAGCGCCTCCCGCCCGTAGTCGCGGCACGAGGCGTCCTCGTCGCGGAACAGCGAGTACGCCTCGTCGATGAACAGGACCGACCCGTACGCGTCACGGCAGATCGCGCTCGTCTTCGGCGCCGTCTCGCCGATGTACTGTCCGCAGAGGTCGCGCCCCTTCACCTCCACGAGATGTCCCTTGCGCAGGATTCCGGCCTGCTGCATCATGCGCGCCAGGATGCGGGCCACCGTCGTCTTGCCCGTGCCGGGATTTCCGGTGAAAAGCATGTGTATGGCAGGGCTCGCCACCTTCTTCCCCTGCGCGGCCAGCGCCTTCAGGGTCTTGACCTGCACGATCACCTCGTTGAGGCGCCGCTCGACATCCGCCATCCCGACCATCTTTTCCAGCTCTGCGACAGGCTTGTCGTCCTTGTCCGCGCTGAACGACACCTTCAGGTCGTCGATGCCTATGACGCGGTCCTCCACCTTGTGGCGGCAGTTGGACAGGGCCTTGTCGTAGATGACCTTCTGCACGACCTTGTCCATGGTCTTGTAGCCGAAGAAGCTGTCGTCCGTCTTCTCGCGGAGCACCCACTGCTCGAACGCGGCGAGCGCGTTGTCGGCGATCTGGAAGCCGCTCGTCGCCAGTTCGCCGCGCGCGTAGTCGATCATGTCGTCGATAGGCGCAGGCGGCACGGCGATCGTTCGCACGTTGAGGATGTCGTTGAGCGCGTCCGCCGTCTCGCGCAGCACGTGCCCCTCGAGGAACGGAACACGGAACACCACGAGGAAGGTGCCGCACAGCGAGTTGAGGCGGCGCAGGCGGCTCTTGACCTCCGACGTCGAGAGCGAGGCCTGGCATGCCGATATGTCGATGTAGAGCACAACCTTGGAGATGCCGTTGCGGGCGTTGGAGCGGCTCATGTCCTGCGCCGACTCCAGCAGCGTCTCCCACGTCACGCGATAGCCGTCCGCTGCCTGCTCCTGCCCCTTCGGCAGGAGGATGTACTCGCGCACCGACTTCTTGTCCAGCTCGCCCTTCACGAGCCCGAATGCCTTGTACAGCCTCGCCAGCGCGGCGAGGAACTCCGAGCGCCCGTACCCCGCGTCCACGGCCAGCAGCAGGTGCTGGTGCCACAGCGACGACTCTACCCCCATCTTCTGGAGCGTAGGGATCACCTCCGCGGTCTCGCGCACGTACGCCGCCAGCTCGCGGCTGTGCTTGATCGGCACCCTGCCGCAGATGTCCTCCAGCGTCTCGCGCGGATCCATCTCAGGCTGCGAATCTCCGTCCGACCTCTTGTCGGACTTCTGCCCGCCACCTGACGGCGGCGGTTCGGCTTTCGGCGCCTCCGTCTGCCCGGCGGCGGATTTCCGTCCGGTCGGAATGTCCAGCCCGGCGAGGTCGCCGGAGAACGTGGCATGCGCCCACGGATCGCCTTCGCCGAAGTCAGCCTTCATGCGTTCCGCAAGGTCGTCAATGAACTTCTCGCGCACCGCCGGCTGCAGCTCCACCGTGAATCCGCTGCCGGAGCTCGACTTCAGCGCGACACCCTCCTCCGTCGCCACCCATTTCTCGAGCTGGCGGATCACGCGCACGCCCTTCTCTCGCTGCTCGTCTAGCCAGTCGTGCTTGAACGATACTGTTATCTGGCTCATGCCCGTTGCCTCTTTCTTCGTGCCAATTCCTAGATCGTGCCATTCTCGCGGATATGGTCGATCAGCCATACCGGAGGATCTATCCCCCGCCGCTCCATCGCCCCGAGGTAATCCTTGAAGTCGAACTGAAGGTGCTTGAACGCGACCGTGCGCTTCGAGGAGTCGTACACGACGTAAGTCGTCTCGCGCTCGAACCTGGGGTAGCCCACGGCGCCGACGTTCACGATGTAGCGCCTGTCCTTCCGCCGCCTGAAATCGCGCGGCGGCAACTGCCTTATCAAGCCCTGAGGGTCCTGCTCCCACACGTCCATGGCGTGCGTGTGCCCCACGAACACGAGCGAGATCTCCGCCGGCAGCGCCGAGAAGACGCGCTCCGCGTCTACGCCGTGCATCACGTATCCGAATCCAGCCGCGAGACGCCCGTCCCTCTGGTGCACCTCGCCGTGGATGGCGACGAAGTCCTCCCTCAGGTCGCTCATCGGCAGGTCGGCCAGCCAGGCTAGCGCATCCTCATCGAGCATGCCGCGGTGCAGCGCCACCGCCTCCTGCGCGCGAGGGATGAACGTGCTAGAGTCTATGCGCCCCGCGACGGCGGCGTCGTGGTTGCCGGCCGTGACCACGTCGCACGCCTCTCTGCATAGGGCCACGGCACCGGCAGGATCGGGGCCGTACCCCACCACATCGCCAAGGCAGATTCGCATGTCCGCATTCCGCACAGTCCGCTCCGCAAGCACCTTCTCAAGCGCCCTCGGATAGGCGTGCACATCTGAAAAAATCGCGTATCGCACTCGTATGCTCCAGACATCTTCCGTGAAGCTGCGGATATTATAGCGGATTTTTCCGTCAGCCGCGCAACAATCCGACGGAAAATCCGACTGCCGCACTCACTTTTCGCGCGCGTAGAACGACAGACGGAAGGAACGCGGAGACTTCAGCTCCGCAGTGAAGCTCGCCAGGTCGCGTCCGTCCATCCGCACCGTCGATCCGTCATAGGTCTCCACGGTGTAGCGTGCGGACGGATCGATTCCGCCGAGCGACGCGGCGAAGACGTGCGACGGCGCGTCTAGCCGACGGAAGCACATGACGAAACCAGCGTCGAGATCCGGCCTGTGCATCTGGTAGGCGCACCAGGCGCGTTCTCCCTGGCTGTCCGCCGCCCGCAGGTCGGTGAGCGGATAGAAGTCGCCCTCGAAGAATGGGCGGATCCGGTCGGCGGCAGCGAACACCTTCCTGAACCAGGCCGTCTGCTCGGGCGTGAAGTCGTTCTTGACGATGCCCGCGTTCCAGTCGCTCGGCGTGAACACGCTGCCCGCGCAGACGGAGGAGAAGAAGCCGTAGTCGTCGAAGAAGAGCGCGGGGGTCGTCTCCGATCCCTGGAACGGCTGGTAGGCGAGCGTGTTGAGCGTCACGTTCTGCACGTCGAGGACCTGAAGGGGCCCGTTCCTGTGGCCGATGGCGTAGTCGGTGCGGCAGTAGGAATGCGAGCGCGACACGGCCTCGAAGTCGAGGCGGCGTCCGCCGGATGCGCAGTTCTCCACGACGAGATGCGGGAAGCGCGCGCGCAGGGCGTCCCAGAACGCGTAGAGTCCCGCGATGTACTTGGCCTCTGTGATGCCCTGCCGGTCCGGAGCGTCGTTCTCCTGCCACAGCGGGAGCGTGTTCATGTTGAAGTCCTGGCGGTAGATGTCGAGCTTGTTCTCGCTGACGAGGCGGGAGACCGTCTCCGTAACCCATTCTCGGGCGGCAGGATTGCCGAGGTTGACGTTGAGCTGGCGCTTGTTGCGTATCTTCTCGTCCTTCGCCGGAAGGAGCCAGTCGCGATGCTCCACGAACACCGGCGGCGGCGGATCGCTCACGCAGCGTTCCGGCTCGACCCAGAGAAGCATCCGCATGCCGGCGGCGTGCGCCGCGTCAGCCACCTTCGCGAGGTTCCCGTCGGGGTGGACCGTCGGGTTGAATCGCCAGTCGCCGACGAACTTCCACCACATGTTGCCGCAGTTGGAGACGAGGTCTGGCATGTGCGCCGGGCCGTTCCAGCCGGCGTCCACCCAGAAGCAGTCGAACGGCATCTTGTTCGCCACGGACCAGTCGATTATCCTGCGCATCATCGCTGGCGTCTTGTTGCCTCCTCCTGCGGTGATGGGCAAGATTGGCCTGATGAGGCGGCCATGCGCGTCGCGCGGACACTTCTCGTCGAGCATGAAGCGGTGGATTGCAGTCTGCATCGCGATCGGCGAGACGCCGCCCTTCCGAGTGAACACGAGCACCGACGGCTGGCGCACCGTCTCGCCGGGCAGCAGGCGGAAGCGAGTCTTCACCATGCCTGCCGAGAAGGCGAACGACCACTTTTCCTGCAGGCAATCCGCCCGCCACGCGCCGCTCCAGCCGACACCCACCTCGACACCGTCGCCCTCGGGGAAATCGATGCCGAGCCAAGGCATCCACTGCGCCGATGAACGGCCTTCGGTGGCCACGAACGAATAGGCATTGACCGCGCCTTGCGCCTTGCCGCCGAACGCGACGGTGACAGGCTCGAAGTCCCTCTCCGAGCAAACCGTTCCGCGCAGTGCGCGCACCGAGGCGCTGCCCGTGGCGCGCAAGATGTATATGGAGCGGAAGTTGTCGATGATGTCGGTAGGCGCATCGCCGACGCATGCCAGCTCAGGCACGTACTCGCGCACGGGGAAGTTCTTGTAGACCGTCTCCGTCGAGCGAAGCAGCAGCTTGCCGTCCGGCGACGACCATTCGTGGACCACCGTCTTGCGGGTGGAGGTCTCGCGGACGACCTTCTCCGCAGACGCCAGGTTGGAGAACGCCATGCCGCCATATGAGAACGCGTGCGGCAGGCCGGCGAAGGCCGCGACGGGAAGAAGCGCGGCAAGCGCGCAGAGTCTTGAGATGGTTTCCATGCCGAGAATTTACCACATTTCCGCGGCGCAGTAAAGGTAGGCTTGCGCCAGGATATTTGATATACTTGTCCGCATGACAACAGCAAAAGCCAGTCTCTGCCTAGCCCTGCCCGCCCTGATATGCGGCGCGCTGCTGGGCTATCTCGTAAAGCCGTCCGCGCCAGCCGCGGAACCGCAGGAGACCGCGCCCGCCGCCAGCCGGCCGTCAAAGAGGGCAAGCGACACCGAGATCGCCAACCTCCGTGCCCGCATCAGGGAGCTCGAGCGCAAGCTCGCCGATGCGGCCGCGACGCCAGTGGCCGAGGCGGAGGAGCTCCCACAGCAGCAGGAGGAACGTTCGCAAAACCCATTCCTTCGCAACGGCCCGCCACACATGCCAACCGCCGCAGAGATGCGCGCGAACATGGAGGAGCTGCGAGAGAAGGATCCCGAGCGCTACGCGCAGATGACAAACCGCTTCGCGCGCTGGCAGGAACACCGCCTCAAGAGGACCAACGACCGCCTCGACATCCTCGCCTCCGTCGACACGTCGCGACTCTCCGAGAAGGAGCTCAAGACGCACGAGGCGCTCCAGGACGCCATCGTGAGGCGCGAGGAGCTGCGCCAGATGCTGAACCCGCAGAACGAGGACGTCACCGAGGAGCAGCGGAAGAAGACGTTCGAGGAACTGCGCCAGCTCGACCAGAAGATGCACCAGCTCGAGACGAGCGAGCGCAACACCCTCCTCCACAAGACCGCACGCTCATACGGACTCTCCAACGCCAACGCCAAGGAAATGACCGAAGCGATCAAGGCCATCTACGATGCCACCGGCGGCGGCGGCGGACGGCACGGAGGATTCGGCGGGCCGCCACCAGGCGGACCTGGTGGGCCGCGAAGACGGTGATGACGCCATGAACTCCATCGAGCAGATACTCGTCGTGGAAGACGACCCGACCATCCGCTGCATCCTCGAGATGGCGCTGCGCGCGGACGGCTACACGCACGTGACGAGCGCAACGCGCGGGGACGAGGGACTCGACCTCGCCCGCCGGTTGCGTCCCGACCTGGTGCTTCTCGACCTGATGCTTCCCGGCCTAGACGGCTTCACCATATGCAGCCGCATACGCGAGACGCCCGCCCTGGCGGAGACGCGCATCATCATGCTCACCGCGCGCAGCGCGGAGCAGGACATCGTGCGCGGCCTCGACCTTGGCGCCGACGACTACGTCACGAAACCCTTCTCGCGCTCCGTGCTGCTGGCCCGCATACACGCTGTCCTCCGCCGGCAGGATCCCCTTTCCGGCGGCCGCACGCTAGACGGCCTGGCCCTCGACGAGGCGGACTTCGCCGCCCGCCTCAACGGTGAGACGCTCTCGCTCACGCGCACGGAATTCCACATCCTCGCGCTCCTCGTCTCGCGCCCCGGCCGCGTCTACACGCGCCAGCAGATCATCGACGCCACGCAGAGCGAGGAGAAGGCCGTCACAGAACGTACCGTGGACGTGCAGATAGTCGGCCTCCGCCGCAAGCTCGGCGACTGGGCCGTAGCCCACATCGAGACGATCCGCGGCGTCGGCTACCGCGTAAAGCCATAGCGCTACCGGAGTTCTTCGAGGCGTACGCCGTCGAACCAGGCGGTGCCGGTGGAGTTGAAGACGCGCAGCCAGAGGTTGGCCTTGTAGCCCGGCACCTTGACGACGTCGCCGTTCGTGGTGAACTCGACCGACTGGTGGATCCAGTCGCGCGTGCCGCTCCAGTAGGTCGCGGCCGGCATCCGCAGCGCCGAGTACTTCTTCCCGTACTGCTCCACCTCCATGCACGCGCCGCTGCCGCCGCCCTTGGGGTCGCGCCGCTCCAGCTTGTCAGTCTTGAGGAAGTAGGAGAGACGGTACTTCGTGTTCGGCTTGAGCGCCGCGGCGCCGGTCAGGCGGAACCCCACGTAGACGCGTCCGTCCGCCACGAGACCCACGGCCGTGCCGTCGCGCAGCGCGTTCTTGGGAAGCCCCCAGCCTTTCCAGTCCGCTCCCGACTCCGCCACCACGCGCGCGTCCTTCACCGCCGCGCGTCGCGCCCGTTCGACGTCCGGCGAGAGCATGCCCATGAACTCGCGCTGGTGGCGCGCGGCGCGCTCGTAGAGTTCTTCGCGGATCCAGGCGATGCGGCGCGACTCGATCGTGCCGGCGCCCACCGCCGCAGACGCCGCCTTCAGGTGGCCGTCCAGCGTGTCCAGGAAGGCCTGCGAGTAGATCTTCTGCCAGAGGTCGATCTCGTTCGGGCCGTACAGCATCGGGCCGATCTCCGTCT
>CAMPAF010000123.1 GCA_946631535.1 uncultured Verrucomicrobiota bacterium | reverse complement strand
CGCGCATGCCCCACACGTAGTCCTCCTTCGTGGTGCCGTCGAGCTTGACGGCGAGGACGTTGCGGTGCAGGTCGCTGAACTCAGCGAAGAGCGATTCGCCGTGCACGCCCGGCTCGTAGACGAGCCCGAAGTACGCGTCGTCGAGGATGACGACGATCTTCTTGCCCCTCGTCGCGGCGGCCTTGACGGCCGCGACGATCTTTTTCGCGTCGTCGAGCGTAGCCGTGTAGCCGGTGGGGTTGTTGGGGAAGTTGAGGATGAGGAGCTTCTTGTCGCCGGGCGCGAGCAGGGCGGCCTTCATCGCCGCCGCGTCGAACGCGCTCTTCCGGAACGTGTTGAACGTGACGAGCTTCGCGCCGCACGACTCCTCGAAGACGAGCGAGTAGTTGTCCCAGTAGAGGTCCGGCACCACCACCTGGTCGCCCGGCCCGGCGAACAGCTCGGCGGCGATCCGCAGCCCGTGCGTGAGCGCGTTGGTGACGACCGGCAGCGAGAACGCCTTGCCCTTCAGGCCGGGGTTCTTCTTCACCTGCATCGCGCGCCACTGCTCGCGGAGCGGCAAGAGCCCGAACGAGCCGGCGTAGAGGAACGCCTTGCGGTCGAGCTTCGTCTGGCCCGAGAAGCAATCCATCACGAGCGGCGAGCCGTCCTCCTCGAAAGCCATGCCGATCGTCGCGTTGATGTCGCAGGTCTTGGCCTCGGCGCCCTGACCGAGGATCCCGCCGTAGGGGAAATAGATACGACGCCCGACCGGGGACAACATGTCCGCCACGGGCCCCAGCGTCGCGTTCAGCTGTTCTGCCAATGCGTTCATGGGCGCATAGTATACCACACCCCCGCCCGCTGGTCTACTTCGGCGCCGGAGGCATCCACGCTACTTGACGATGCGATAGTAGTCAGGCTTGCGCGGCTTGGCCGGGTCGAGCGGCACGGCCGGATATCCAAGGGCGATCGAGCCGATGCCGATCAAGCCGTCCGGCAGGCCGAACTTCCTCATCAGCTCCTTGCCCTCGTCCGTCTCGAACATCTCGCGCTCGCGGTTGATCCAGCACGAACCGAGGCCGATCGAATACGCCGCGACCATCATGTTGCCCAGAACGAGCGTTCCGTCGCAAATGCTGAACGACACCTTGTCGGTAGGCGACGCGAACACCAACACGATCGTCGGCGCGCCGTAGTAGGGATTGCTCGTCGTCCCCATCACCTTCGCGTTCATGCGCACAAGCTGCGCCACAATTGCAGGATCCTGCACCGCCACGATCCACGGGTCCTGCCATCCCATGCCCGTGGGCGCATAGGTACCGGCCTCCAGCACGGCCTTCAGCTCCTCGTCCGTGATCTGCTCGGGCCTGTACACCCGCACGCTCCGTCGCTCGCGCAGCGCCTTCAGCACTTCGTTGTCCATAGTTTCATCCTTTCTCTTTTCGTTTTCGAAAAATACCTCAAGGCCATCAGTCTCTTCCATCGCGCCGCGGCAGACGTCCCGAAGGCCGTCCGCCACCGGGCCTGCGTTGCGGAAGACGATCCGCCAGCCGTTGCCGAACTCCGTCAGCACGTCGTAGAGCGCGTCCAGGTTGCGCCCGTAGTACGGCGGCAGCGGCAGCCGCGCCGCCAGCGCATCGTGCATCGCCTCGGCGTCGCGCACTCCCGCGAGGTCTACCACAAACTCCTGCATCACTTGACCTCCTTGAATGTCTTGTAGTGGTCCTCGGTGTAGTAGATTCGCCGCCCCGCCGTGAACACCAGCCGCTTCGCGCCGCGCGGCTTTCCACGCGTGTCGATGTCGCATTCGCGGTAGTCGTCGGGCGGCAGGCGGCGCTCGTAGTTGCCGAACCTGTCGCCGCCGATGGACTTGCCGGGCGCATACGGCTCCAGCGGGCCGCCGCGCCAACCTAGCGCCCGCGCAGCCGCCTTCGTGATGAAGTTGCGCGGCAGCGTGCCGAACTGCCTTATGTACCGCGCCACGTCGTCCCTGCTCGTGTACTCGCCGTCGCGCACCACCTCGCGCACGACGGCCGACGGCTGCTTGGGAGCTTCGCGCGGCGTGTTCCTGTCCGTCGCGCCGAAGTTCCAGCCGCAGGCGACGAGGAGCAGAAGTCCGCAGAGAGAAAGTAGCTTCTTCATGTTCCGGTCCTATGTCAGCCTTCCGACGACGCCAGCTCCACGCGCTTGATCACCTGGTCCTGGAACGGCTTGTCCAGCTCGATGAAGTATCCGCTCCAGCCCCACACGCGCACGATCAGGTGGCGGTGCAGCTCCGGGTTCTTCTGAGCGTCAAGCAACGTCTCGCGGTTGATGGCGTTGATCTGGAGCTGGTGCCCGCCGCGGTCCACGAAGAACTTCACGAGCTGCGCCACCTTCTCCACGCCGTCCGCCTCGCGGAACGCGCTGTCGTGGACCTCGATCGTGAGCGGCCCGCCGTTGCACACCTTGCCGAGGTCCGGCTCGGTGAACGAGCGGATCACGCTGAGCGGTCCCTTCACGGGCACGTCGAGCGACGGCGCGTAGTTCGCGCTGAACGGATGGCCCTTCAGGCGGCCGTCCGCCGAGGCCGGCAGCTCGTTCGCGTGCCAGATGTAGTACATCGCGCTGCCGGTGCCCGGACGGTAGATGCCGCCGCGGTCGTTCTTCCGGCCCGCGAGGCAGTCCGCCCACGCGTCGATCAGCCACACGGCGAGGTCGTCAACGCTCTTGTCCGCGTTGCCCATCTTCGGCGCTGTGCGCGCGGCGGCGAGGATGTCGGGGCGGCCCGCGAAGTCGGTGTCCATCAGCTTCACCAACTCCGCCATCGTAACGAGCTTCCTGTCGAACACGAGCTCGCGCACGGCGGCGAGCGAATCCACCGCCACGGCTATGCCGGTGCCGTGGATGCCGAAGTTGTTGTACTTCGCGCCCTTGCAGATGTCGCGCGCATTCCCGATGCAGCCGACTGTGAGGATGGAGACGAACGGCCCGGGGAATATCTCCACGTGCGCGTACTTCTTCTGCAGCTCGTCGCAACGGCGGTTGATCTCCGCCTTGAGGTCGGCCTTGAGGTCGTCAAAGGTTTGCGGCCGCGCAGGAGCGCTGCCATCCCCGCGCATCACCGCGTCGAGGCATGACGGCATGGAGACGGCGTCGATGTTGTTGATGTCCATGCCGCAGCCGGGGATGAGGAACTCCCAGCAGGCGGCCACGGAGTAGTCGCGCGCGTCCTCCAGCTCGTAGCCCCACCTCATGAGCGCGGGGATCACCACGTCGTCGTTCGCGTACTGCGGGAAGCCGAGCCCGGCCTTCGTGAGTTCCGTGCCGAGCGTGTAGATCTCCATCGGCGTGTTCTTGTCCACGCGCAGGTTGATCTTCGGGTCCACGAGCTTCAGCTCGCCACATGCCTTGAGCGCGAGGCGGGAGAGGAGGTTGAACGCGGGCGCGCCGTCGCGGGTGACGCCGCCGAGCATCACGCTCTGGCCGTTGTCGCCCTGCTGCACGCCGATGTAGAGGTCGCTGTCGCGGTTGCAGGCGATGAAGAACTCCTCCAGCTCCTCAAGGGCCGTCTCCTCGGTGAGGCGTCCCGCCTCGAGGTCGGCTTCAAGGTAGGGATAAAGGTACTGGTCGATGCGCCCGAGTCCGCAATGGTACTCGCCCTCGCACCACATCGCGTAGTGGAGGATGCGGAGCGACTGCAGCGCCTCGTGGAACGTGCGCGCGCCCTTGGCGGGCACCTGCGCGAGCGTGGCGGCGACGGTCGCGAGGCCCTGCGCCTCGGCGGCTGCGCGGTAGCGCGCGGCGAGGTCGAGTACCGCCTGGGCGGAAAGTTTCGCATTCGAGAGGAACAGCTCGCCCTCGGCGTCCCCTTCCGCGCGGCACTGCGCGAGGCGCGCGTCGATCTCCGCAAGGCGCGCGTCGAGGCCGTCCCTGATCGTCGGCGCGAAGTCGGCGGTGAGGTTGAACACCACGCCCTTCTCGCCGTAGGCGATCCCCTTCGCGCGGTTGGCGGCCATCTCGTCGTCGGAGTGGAGGTCGGGGATCTGCTTCACCGTCCTCAGGAACGCTATCGTCTCGCCATCCATGAACGCGGGCTGCTCGGCCTTGAGCATCTCCACGAGACCCACACGGGCGCGCGTGGAGTCGTCCGTGCCGTCCCGGACAAACCCGTCCAAGAGCGGTTTCCAGTCCACGTCCCGGCGGAACTTCTTCTGTTCCTTGTCGAACGTGCGCGTCAACAGCGATCTGATCCTGTCTGTCATGTCGTCACCTCTTCCTGTGGCGATAGTATACCAAATCCTCCCCGCGTCCGAGTCGCCGCACCTAATTGCCGCAGATTCTTCGGCAATCGCCGGGACGGCAACGTATCTGCCGACTGCGGACGGGCAGGAATCATTTGCGTGTCTCTACGACTGGATTGGCGAGCGTGTAGAAATAGCCATCCTCCGCACCGACGAGGAGTTCGGGCAGACCGTCGCCGTCGAAGTCGGTCCAGGTGGGACAGCTCGTGTGGCCCTGCAGACGTTTCTCGCCCATCAGCCACGCGTTGCGGAAACGCCACACGCCCTCGGGACGCAGGCCGATCTGCTTGTAGAGGAAGGCGTTGCGGTCGTTGATCGCGATGTCGAGCTTGCCGTCACAATCCCAGTCCACGAAGCAGAGCTTGCGCCGCCCGCTCGCGCCCGCCGTCTTGTCCGAGAAGCGGTAGAGGGTGCCCTTGCCGTCCGCGAACACGCGGCGCGGCGCGAGGAGGACGAGACGTCCGTCCGCCCCGCGCGCACGCTTGAATAGGCAGAGGTACCCTTCCTGGTCGAGCATCACGAGGTCCGTGAGGCCGTCCTTGTCCCAGTCGATCGCCACCGCCGACGTGCGCCACTGCGTGAGGAGCGCCTTGCCCTGCGGCTTGCGCCAGCCCCACGCGAGCGCGGGCTGCGCGCCGTCCCACTCCACCTCCACCGGCCGCGCCGGCTCCAGGTCGAGGACAACTTTCCTCCCCGAGGTGTTTTCGGTCGCGCGGCAGCGCGACCCTCCCGGATTGCGGTACCAGATCACGTCGCCGAAGATGGAGTTGCACACGATGTCGAGATGTCCGTCGCCGTCCCAGTCCGCCACCGTCGGCACCGTGTAGCCCCACTTCGCCTCGCACGGTCCCTGGATGGAACCGTTCGCGCCGGCCTGGATGCGGATCGTCCGGCCGCCCGCCGAGAGCAGCTTCGGCTCGGCCCAGCGCGGCTTCGCCACGCCCGCGCCAGAGAGGTTCTCGATGAACGCCAGATAGCCGGCCGAGTTGCCCGCGATCACGTCCCAGTCGCCGTCGCCGTCCCAGTCGCACGCGAACGGCGTCGAGAGCGCGCCGAACTTCACGCAGTCCGCCTCCTGGCGGAAGTAGTACGGTTTCTCGAAGACGGGCATGCCCTTCTCCAGACGCCCCGTGTTGCGGATGAACGCCACGCGTCCGTCCTCGTCGCCGCAGATGATGTCGAGCCGGCCGTCGCCGTCCCAGTCCACGGCGGACGGCGTGATCATCTGCAGGTCCATCGCGAGCTTCTTGCCGTCTGCCACCTTCAGCTCGCGTCCGGACACGAACCGCGGCGCGGCGCGCGTGCCGACGTTCTCGAAGAACGTGAAGTCATCCATGAACGAGCCGCAGATGAGATCGAGGTCGCCGTCGCCGTCCCAGTCCGCCGCCATCGGCATCGGGTTGCCGTACACCTCCAACGGCGCGCCTTCCGCGAGCAGCACCTTTTCGGCGGGCGCGTACTCCGCATCCGGCCCCTCGCCCTTCACGTGGCGGCAGACGTAGAGCAGGCCGCGCAGCGGTCCGTTCGTCCAGCTGCCGTGCGCGTCGTAGGCGTTCGCCCAACCGTAGTCCGTCCAGTCGCCCACGCCCACGAGGATGTCCTCCGCGCCGTCGCCGTCCCAGTCCACGAACCGCCACGTGTTGCCGCGCACCTTGTTCGGATGGACGTTCGTCGGCAGGCCCTTCACGGGCACCGCCTCGCCGCAGATGTTGGCCTGCGGGTTCCAGACCGCGTAGCCAGGACGCGTGACGACAGGTTTGCCGCGATAGGAGGTCACCATCGTGTTGCCGTATCCCCTGCCCTGCCTCATCCCTCTCTTGAATACGGGCTTCGCGTTCTTCTCGCCCTTCGGCGTCGCGTTCTCGAAGAAGTACGTGCCGTTGTACGGCGTGTCGGGACAGCTCACCACCAGATCCAGGTCGCCGTCGCCGTCGTAGTCAAACGCCATCGGCCATGCCCAGAGGCCCACGCCGAGGAAGCTCGTCGCGCCGGGATTATTGTAAGACATCCGCTCGAAGTCGCGGGGTGTCTTGCCCGGCTCCGGCAACGCGATCTCGCACCATACGATCTGCGCCTTACCGTCGGGGTTGGCGGAAAAACCGATCTCGTTCTCGCCCGGCTTGAGCGCGCAACCGGGGAACATCCAGCGCACGGCGCTTTTCGCGAGTCCGCCGCCGTAGGGCCGCGCGTTGGAAAGACGCTCGGGGTCGCCGACGGCGGCGACACCGTTGAGCGTCACCGACGGCGGCAACCGCGGATTTGCGCCGGCGAAACCCGCCACCACGTAGGCAAACGCATCGTTCTTCCCGCGCGCCGCGCGCGTCACGAGCGTGCGCGGGCGGTCGAGCGTCACCGGCAGCTGGCGCGGACGGCACTTGCCCTTCGCGGCGATGTCGTGGAACGAGACGACGAACCGACGCGAAAGCGTCTCAAGCCGTTCCGGCTGGAGCGAGCGCGAGTAGATTTCGTTGCGCGCCGCCGCATCGAGGTACGGCACGTTGAAGAAGTAGAAGCCCTCCGGGTTCGCGTGGACCGCGCACCAGCCGCGCCGCACGGGCATGTTCTCGCCGTTCGCCATCAGCTTGAAGGAGTCGTGCGCCGGCATGCAGGCGAACGGGATGTCCGTGCCCGGCAGCACGGTGACGGACGGATTCGCGCGGCGGATGCGCGCCTGCCAGTCCGCGATGTCGAAGTCGAAGTCCGATGCGGTGTAGGCGTTGCACACGGTGATGATGTCCACCAGCCCCTCTCGCGCCCACGTCTCGGGATCGAAACCGAGATGGCGCGCCACGGCGTAGACCGTGGGGATGCGCACCGCGATCCGCATGGGATGCCCGCGCCGCTTCGCCGCCGCGTCGGCGCGTTTCCGCGCCTCGCGCATGAAATCGGTCAGGACGTGCGAGAGTTCCTCTTCCTTGCCGAGCGTCAGGTTGTTCGGGAAGCGGAGCCAGTCCAGCTCGATGCCGTCGGCGTCCCAGCGGTCGAGGATCTCGTCCACCATCGCGAAGGCGTGCCGACGCACCTTCGCGTACTTGTAGTTGAACGCGTGCTCGTTCCAGCTCGGCTTCTGCTCGGGGCGCTTGATGTGGAGCTCCGGGTGTTCGGTCCAGAACGACTCCGTGCGGAAGTAGTTCGTGACGTGGCAGAAGTGGACGTCGTTCATGCGCATGGAGATCCACGGCGAAACGCCCTTCTCGCGGCAGCGGCGCGTCCAGATGGCGTAGGGATCGATGCCCGCGTCGTTCATCTTCTTCGCGTTGATGCACCAGAGGTTGTTCGTGGCGGGCGAACCGTCCACCTCCACGCCGTCCAGTCCCTTCCAGATCGGCTCCCACGCCTTCGAGTCGTAGCTCGCGCGCTGGCCGCATACGCACATGAAGAAGTGCGTCACCTTTCCGCCGTCCAGCACCGTGTCGAGGTACTGCTCGCACGCCTCTGCGGTGGTCTTCTCGATGTTCCCGGGAAGGTCGGCGCGTTTGAAGTAGCGGTCGTTGTCCTCGTTGATCACGAGCCACGGCTTGGGCGGCACCGCTCCCGGCGGCAGCGGCGCGCGTCCGGCAAACGCGGCACACGCAAGACAGATTGCGACAAACGACAGATAGCTTTCCTTTGACATGGCCTTTTACTTTCTCGGTACGAGCGAACGGAAGTCGGGTATGCGGTGGAACGTGATCACGTCGCCATTGTGCGGCGACTTTCTCCCAGTTTATAACAACACCTGACGAGGCGGCATCTTTATTTCCACGAATGCGTCAGTTATCAGGGATTTCTGACAACCAACCGCTTATCGGCCGGTCTCGGCCTTGATCTTCTTGAAGGTCTCCGGGGCGTCGGTGTAGAGGCGGTCAAGGCCCATGGCGAGGAAGCGCCGCATATCGTCCGGCGCGTTCACCGTCCAGGCGCCGACCTTGAAGCCAGCGGCCTTCAGCTTCTGGACGCGTGCGGGCGTCACCTCCAGATGGAAGAGGACGAGTGTCTCGAAGCCATGTTCCTTCGCGAATGCGATGTCCTTGTCCACGTCCATGTTGCCCCCGCGGTCCCAGAACACGGGTACGGAAGGTTCCAACTCCTTCACTCGGCTCATCCACTTCGCGTTGCCGTCGTTGAAGCCGACCCACTTGAGCGCGCCCTTCCGGCGGACGAGCGCCATTGCCTGGTCCACGCAGTCGCACTTGGGCTGGATCGAGAGGCGCGCCTTCTTCTCGG
>CAMPAF010000122.1 GCA_946631535.1 uncultured Verrucomicrobiota bacterium | reverse complement strand
CTCGAAGTTGCTCCTCATGTACAACATCGGCGAGACGTTCGGCGGCAGCAGCGACACGATGCGCGGTCCGCACCTCTACGTGCTTCAGAAGCGCGGAGCCTTCACGAACACGTACACGCGGAAGCGTCCGCCGAAGGACGACAATAGCGGACGGAAGTGGATCGTGGAGGAATTCAAGCTGTCCGACGCCGAGAAGGCGGAGATCGACCGCCGCCTTGCCGCCTGCGCGCCCTACCTGAAGTCCCGCTGATTCTGGCTAGGCACTTGATTCCGCCCTGCGGGATGGTGTATAATAAGGACCGTTTCCGACAGAAGAAACGGCTATGGCGAAGATCAAGCTGACAAAGACCGAACTAAAGGCGCAGACGGACGCGTTGAAGCGCTTCCAGCGCTTCTTGCCCATGCTGCAGCTGAAGAAGCAGCAGCTTCAGGGCGAGATTGCGTCCATCGTCTCTCAGGCCGAGGCCGTGGCGGCGCGCGAGAATGATGTCCGCAGATCGCTGGAGTCGTGGGTGGGGCTGTTCGCCACGGGCGAGGACCTGCTGAGCGGCCTCGTGACGGTCAAGGAGATCAAGACGTCCACCGCAAACATCGCCGGCGTGGAGATTCCCGTGTTCGACGGCATCGATACCGAGGTGCGTCCGGTAGACCTTTGGGCGACGCCCGCGTGGGTGGATGACGCCGTCGCGGCCCTGACGGACGTGCTGGTCCTGCAGAGCGAGCGGATCGTCCTCGAGCGCCAGCGGGAGCTTGTGGCAGAGGAGCTGCGCACCACGTCACAGCGGGTGAACCTCTTCGAGAAGGTGAAGATCCCAGAATGCAGGGAGAACATCCGCGTCATCAAGATCGCGATCGGCGACGAGCAGACAGCCGCCGTCACTCGCGGGAAGATCGCCAAGTCGCGTGGCGCTGGCGAGGAGGATGCGGCATGATCGTCCCCATGGAGCATCTCACGCTTCTTTGCGTGGCGCCGGAGGGCGAGAAGGCGCTTGAGTCGCTTCGCGAGCTCGGGTGCGTGCACCTGGACCTTTCGGCGGCAGCGTCGCCGGAGTTCGCGGAGGCGAAAGGGGCGCTGGCCGACGCGGAGCGGGCGGTGCGGATCCTTGACAAGGCCGCACGCGATGTGAAGGCTTGTCCCGTGTCGACGCCGGAAGGCGTCGGCATCTTCGATTCCGTGCGCAACGCAGACCTGACGGGCGCGGTGCTGAAGGCCGACGCCGAGCGCACGGCCCTCGCGGAAGAGGCCGACGCCCTGCGGCAGACCATACGCACCTACGCGCCGTTCGGCGACTTCGACCCGGCGCTCGCGCAGCGGCTGCGTTCCGAAGGCGTGCCGGTGAAGCTGGCGCAAGGCCCAGGCCAGCCGCCGGAGCGCAAGGCTTTCTTCGCAGAGGCGCTGCCCGAGGGCTGGTCCGAGGTTCAGCTTCCGGCGGAGCGGCTTTCCGAGACGCAGGCGAAGCTTTCCGGGGTGGAGGCGCGGATCGCGGGCATCACTGCGTCGCTCGCCGCCGCGAGCGGGCGCGTATCCGCGATAACCGACCGCTATCCCGGGCTGAAGGACAAGGTGGCTTTCGCCGCCGCGCAGGACGTGCTTGCCACGCAGGGCGCGGTATCCTACATCGAAGGCTGGGTGCCGGTGGACGCCCTGCCGCGCCTGCGCGCGAAGGCTGTGACTAAGGCGTGGGGCCTCCTCGTGCGCGATGCGCGGGCTGACGAGACGCCGCCCACGCTCATCCGTCCGCCGAAGCTATTCCGCCCTGTCGCGGCGCTCTTCAAGGGCCTTGGCATCGCGCCGGGATACACCGAGGCTGACGTCTCCGTGCCGTTCATGTGCTACTTCTCGCTGTTCTTCGCGATGCTCGTGGGCGACGGCGGATACGGCGCGATCATCCTCGCGCTCACGCTGTGGGGCTGGCGCAAGACCAGGCCGAAGGAGGGCATGCGGCACCGTCCGGCGCTTGTGCGCAGCTGGCTGACGCTACTCACCGTCTTCTCGTCCGCGACAGTCGTGTGGGGCATCCTCTCCAACACGTGGTTCGGTGCGAGCCTGCCGTTCGCGAAGGACTGGGCGACGGTGAAGTGGCTTGGCGACCCCACGTACGGCCACATGATGCTGCTCTGCTTCACGATCGGCGTGAGCCATCTGGTGCTGGCGCGCGTGTGGAACGGTGTATGCAAGATCAACGACACGACTTGCCTCGCGGAGTTCGGCTGGGCCGGTGTGCTGGTGTTCATGTACTGCGTCGTCAACTGGATCGTGGGCATATTCTCCGGAATACCGTCTGTGTTCTACTGGGTGTTTGGCGTATCGCTTGCCCTCGTGTTCGGGTTCACCGTGAAGCCGTCTGAGCTTAAGACGCGCGGCGCGGAGCTTGGAATGCTGCCGCTGAACGTGATGAGCGCGCTCGGCGACATCATCAGCTACGTGCGCCTGTTCGCGGTGGGGCTCGCGTCCGTGAAGGTGGCGGAGAACTTCAACGGGATGGCGATGGGCCTGGACATGCCGCTCTGGCTGAAGATAGTGCCGATGGTGCTGATTCTCCTCATCGGGCACGGGCTCAACTTCGCGATGGCGGGTCTTTCGATCCTCGTCCACGCCGTGCGCCTCAACACGCTGGAGTTCTCCAACCACAAGGGCGTCTCCTGGTCTGGCTACGACTTCTCGCCATTCAGGAGGACTAGTGGCTAGCCCGCCACCCGCGCATCGCACGGTAATGTAAATGAGGATAAGTTTCGTTAAAATGGAAACAACCATGACAACTTATAAAAACAACTTTTGCTATCCGGGCGCAACTGCGCCCGGTTTCAAGAGCGCCGCGCGGTTGCGCGGCGAGAAAGAAGAGGTTGTTTTTACAAGTTGTTTCTGTTGTTTCCAAAAGAACTCATAGACAAGTGAAAAAGAACAACTCAACAACACAACAAAGGAGCAAACAATGGACAAATTCATGATCGTAGCGGGTGCAATCGCGTGCCTGGGCTTGAGCGCGGCCGGGTCGGCGTTCGGGACGGGCTTTGCGGCGACGGCGGCCGTGGGCGCGTGGAAGAAGTGCTACGCCGCCAACAAGCCGGCGCCGTTCCTGCTGCTCTCGTTCGTGGGCGCGCCGATCACGCAGACGCTCTACGGTATGATCCTCATGTTCCTCATGCTCGGCAAGACGAACGTCGCGGGCGCGGGCGTGCCGTGCCTCGTGCTCGGCATCTTCGCGGGCCTCGGCATCGGGATCTCCGCGCTCTTCCAGGGGCGCGCTGCCGCGGCGGCGTGCGACAGCCAGGCCGAGACGAACCAGGGCTTCACCAACTATCTCGCGGCGCTCGGCATCGTCGAGACCGTGGCCATCTTCACGATGGTGTTCACGCTCATCGCGCTCGGCAAGATCGCTTAAACAGACAAACCCAAAGGGAAACGCACAATGAAAATGAACCGTCGCCAGTTCCTCGGCACCGCATCGGCTGCCGCCTTTCCGTTCATCTTCCCCGGCTGCACGGGGCTGAACGTCCGCAAGTACGCCGCCAACGAGAAGGTCAACGTGGGCGTGATCGGCATCGGCCGCATCTCGACCACGATGGACATTCCCCTCGCGATCAAGTACACGGACCTCTGCCGCTTTACGGCGGTCTGCGACCTCGACTCCAAGCGCCTCGCGCACGGCGTAGACTTCATCCAGAAGCAGTACCAGAAGCTGACGAAGGAGGCGGCGGCGCCAATCAAGACGTTCGCCGACTACCACGACCTGCTGGACGACCCGTCCATCGACGCCGTCGAGATCTGCATCCCCGACCACTGGCACACGCTCGTCGCCTGCGCCGCGCTCGCGAAGGGCAAGCACATCTGGCTGCAGAAGCCGTTCTCGCAGACGATCACAGAGGGCCGCGTCATCGCGAACCTCGCGAAGATGCAGAACCGCGTGGTGCAGGTGGGCTCGTGGCAGCGCAGCGTGATGCAGTTCCACCGCGTATGCGAGCTGGCGCTGAACGGGCGCATCGGGGAGGTCGTGCGCGTGGAGGTCGGCTGCGGTTGCGACAAGCCGGGCGGCAGCTCGGCCGTCCAGCCTGTGCCCGCCAACCTCAACTACGAGATGTGGCTCGGCCCGACGGACGAGAAGGCCCCCTACAACGAGACGCGCGTCCACGCGCAGGACCTCAAGAAGATCGCCAGCCGCCCGGGCTGGATCCAGATGGCGCCGTACGGCTGGGGCATGATCACCAACTGGGGCGCGCACCAGATCGACATCGCGCAGTGGGGCCTCGGCAAGGACGACTCCGGCCCCGAGTCCGTCACCGGCACGTGCGAGTGGATGGACACCTCGGGCGGCAAGCTCTGGAACGTCCACACGACCTACGACCTCCACTACTCCTACAACGGCGGCAAGACGGACGTCCACGTGTGCAACAAGTACCCGATGGGCATCAAGTTCATCGGCTCCACCGGCGAATGGCTCTACTGCATGCGCGGCAAGGCCGTCACGCCCAGCGATCCGTCCTCGTCCACCGGCGGCAAGATGAAGCCGCTCATGGCGTCCAAGATCGCGCTTCTCGAGCCGATGAAGGATCCCAAGACCCCGCTCAAGACGTCCGATGACCACTGGAAGAACTGGCTTGAGGCCATCCGCGCCGGCGACCCGACCATGACGGCCACGAACGCCGAGGCGGCGCAGCGCTCCTCCACGGCATGCTGCCTCGGGCAGATGTGCATGGAGCTCGGCCGCGGCAAGAAGGACGGCGCCACGGTCAAGTGGTGCGCGAAGAAGGAAGACACGTGTTGCGAAAAGGCGAAGGCGCTCATGAAGCCGTTCGCGCGCGGCAAGTACAACCTCCCAGAAGAGCTGAAGCGCTACGGCTTCTGCTACGACAAGGTCCTGCGCGGGTAGCGCATGAACGTTCTCCCCTGCACAGAGGAGACGTTGGACGCCGCCGCGGACGTGCTGAACCGCGGCGGCGTCGCCGTCATTCCCACGGACACGGTCTACGGACTCGCCGCCCATCCCGCGCATCCAGACGCCGTCGAGCGCCTCTACTCCATCAAGGGACGCGACGCGCGCAAGCCGATTGCGCTCCTGGCGGCGGACGCGGACGCCGTGGCGGCGTTCGGCGCGACGTTGCCGCCTGCCGCCGCCACGCTGGCGGCGGAGCGCTGGCCCGGCGCGCTCACGCTCGTCCTGCCTTGCGGGGATGGCTTTGAAGGCTTTCGGGTGCCGGACCACGCGTGGACGCGAAGGCTTCTCGCGAAGTGCGGCGGCACGCTGCGCGTGACGAGCGCGAACCTGAGCGGTCGGCGTCCGGCCACGGACGCGCCGCAGGCGCTCGCGGACGTGGGGCTTTCCGCCGACCTGGTGATCGACGACGGCATCTCGCCCGGCGGCATTCCATCCACCGTCGTCAAAGTCCTGCCCGACGGCGCATTGCAGACGCTGAGGCAATGAACATGGAGTGCGAGAACGCAGAGATCGTGCGCAGCGTGCGGCGCGTGACGTTCGCCGGAATGGCGATCAACGTGGCGCTTGCCGTCGCGAAGGCCGCTGGCGGGCTGATGTTCTCGTCGCAGGCGTTGCTTGCCGACGCGATCCACTCGGTCTCGGACCTCGTGACCGACTTCGCGGTCGTGCTGGGCGTCCGCTACTGGGTGGCGCCGGCAGACGCCGAGCATCCGTACGGGCACGGGAAGATCGAGGCGCTCGTTACGGTGTTCATCGCCCTGGCGCTTGCGGTGGTGGCGTGGGAACTGGGGGCGCATGCGGTCGGAAGCCTGTGCGACGGCAGGCAGGTGGCGCCGCCAGGAATCGCCGCCGCGGCGATCGCGGTCGTTTCGATAGTGCTGAAGGAGCTAATCTTCCGCTGGACGCGGAATGTGGCGCGGCGCGTGAAGTCTCCCGCGCTCGAGTCGAACGCGTGGCACCACCGCTCGGACGCGCTGAGTTCCGTGCCCGTGGCGATCGCGGTGGCGGTGGCATGGTTCTTCCCGTCTGTCGCCTGGGCGGACGCTGCTGGGGCGCTGGTCGTGGGCGCGTTCATCCTGCATGTGGCATGGACGCTGGCGTGGCCCGCGCTGCAGGAGCTGGTGGACGCGAACATGGCCGAGAAGGCGACGCTGGTGGCAGACGTGGCGCGGAAGGTCGGCGGCGTGCGCGGGGTTCACAAGGTGCGCGTGCGGCGGTACGGGCGGCTCTATCAGGCCGATCTGCACATACAGGTGGATTCTTCGCTGTCGATTGTGGCCGGACACGCCCTCGGCCATCAGGTCCAGAAGGCTGTCGTCGGCGCAGGTATCGAGGTCAGCGATGTGGTCGTGCACGTCGAGCCCGACAACAAGATGTCCGCGCAAGGTGATTAAATTCCTGCCAACTACCATCTACCAACTAGGAGAAGACAGATGACGATGACTAACAGGACGCTGGCGATGCTGGCGATGGCGGCGCCGCTTCTCGCCGGCGCGACGCGCGTGACGGTGCTTCACACGAACGACACGCACGCGCACGTCGACGACGCGGTGGTCGCGTTCTCCACGATCGCCGCCGAGAAGGCGCGCATCAAGGCGTCTGGCGAGAACGTGATCCTCGCGGACGCGGGCGACTACGTGCAGGGCACCGCGCTCGGCGGATACGATTCCGGCAAGAGCGTGATCGACATAATGGGCGCGGCCGGCTACGACGTGGCGACGCTTGGCAACCACGAGTTCGACTACGGTATCGCGGCCATGTTCTCGAACGTCGGCCGCGCGAAGTTCCGCACGACCAGCTGCAACTTCGTGAGCAGGAAGTCTGCCGACGCCGCCGGCGCTCTCGTGTTCCCGCCGTACGTCGTGGTGACGAGCGGGACGGCGCGCGTCGCGTTCGTGGGCGTGACGACGCCCACCACGCTCGTCTCGGCGAAGCCTTCGACCTTCCTCGACCCGACAGGCAAGTGGCGCGCATACGACTTCATCGCCGGCGAGCACGGCGAGGAGCTGTACGCCGCAGTGCAGAAGGCCGTGAACGAGGCGGCGGCGCACGCCGACTACACGGTCGTGCTGGGGCACATGGGCATCTCGCCCGAGTGCGCCGGGTTCAGGTCGATCGACGTCATCGAGCACACCACCAACTTCGTGGCGTTCATCGACGGCCACTCCCACTCCGAATACACGGGTTCGCGCATCCGCAACGCGGCGGGCAAGGACGTTATCCTCACGCAGAGCGGCAGCTACCTCGGCGTGCTGGGCTTCCTTACGTTCGAGGACGGGCGGTGCGTTGCGGCGGGCACCGTGTTCTCGCGCGGCGAGCAGGACGACAAGGTCGTGCGCCTCGAGAAGGACCTCGCGGCCGCCGTCGAGCGCCAGCTCGGCGTGTGCATAGCCTCCGCGCCGTCCGCCATCTGCTCCTACGTGCCAGGCACGACCACGCGCCTGGCGCGCTCGGAGGGCTGCGGGGCGGGCGACTTCGCCGCCGACGCGGCATGGTGGTACGCCAACGAGAAGGCGGGGCTCAACTGCGACTTCGCGTGCATGAACGGCGGCAACGTTCGCGCCGACATTCCAGGGGGCAAGGTGACGCTCAAGACGTTGCGCATGGTGCAGCCGTTCGCTGGCGACATCGGCGTGGTCGAGGCGAACGGGCGGCAGGTCCTGGAGGCGCTCGAGTTCGGCGCGCAGGTGTCCGGCGAAGGGGAGTTTGGCGGGTTCCTGCAGGTGGCCGGGCTGAAGTACTCCATAGACACGTCGGTGAAGTCCTCCGTGCGCACAGACGCGACGGGGGCGTGGGTGTCCGGCCCGTCGAACGGCGTCTACCGCGTGAAGGACGTGCGCGTGTACGACAGGAAGGCGGGCGTGTTCGTGCCGCTGGATCCGAACGCGGTCTACCGCATGGCGGGCAACGCCTTCACGCTCGTGGAGGGCGGCGACGGCTTCGCGATGTTCCGCAGCGCGAAGGTGGTTGAGAACGCATTGGTTGTCGACTACATGGCTCTCGCCGACTACGCCAAGGCGTTCGGCAAGGCGGCAGGGGACGAGGTGCCCAGGCTGGCCTCGGCCCTCTCGCCGCTCGCGCGGCTCGCGAACTACCCGATCTCGTACGAGAAGCCGCGCGGCTCGGGGCGCATCTCGCTTTCCGATCGCCGATAGTCGCGCTTGACATTCCGGTGCGGTTTGGGCATAATGCAACAGTTTTCAAAATTCCACAAGGAGTCTCCATGCAGAACCAAGAAATCTACGACAAGGTGATGGCCGCTTTCGAGGCCAAGTTCGGCGGCAAGCCGGCGGCGGTGGCGTACGCGCCGGGCCGCATCGAGGTGCTGGGCAACCACACCGACTACAACGAGGGCTTCGTGTTCTCCGCGGCCATCGACAAGGGCACGTTCTTCGCCGTGTCGCCGGCCGACGACGACACCGTCACGCTGGTGGCCCTCGACATCAACGACGGCGAGACGTACACGTGCAAGCTTGCGGACGTGAAGAAGGTGGAGTCCGGCGCGACGTGGGCGAACTATCCGCTCGGCACGTTCAACTGGCTCTTCGACGGCGAGCCCG
>CAMPAF010000121.1 GCA_946631535.1 uncultured Verrucomicrobiota bacterium | reverse complement strand
CGCCAGGCCTTGGGGGAAACGCCCACGGCGCGGCGGAAGGTGTTGGAAAGATAACCGGCGTTGCAGAAACCGGTCAGGCGGGCGATGGCGGCAATCGGCAGGTTGGTGTCCGATAGCAGCCGCCTCGCCTCGCGCAGGCGCTGGGACTGAATCTCCTTGCCGACGGAATGTCCCGTTTCGTGTACGAAGAGATGGTCGAAATGCGAGCGCGAGATGCCGAGGGCGGCGGCAATCTCGGATGTGCCGAAGGAGCGCGCGAGGTTCTGCCGAATGTGGACGAGCGCCGCGCGGATGAGCGGATGCGGGTGCGCGAGCGTATCGGACGAGGCGCGCGCCGCCACGCTGCCGGGCGGCGTGAGCCGGGGCGCGCGGCGGCACGCCGCCGCGCGGGCGGACGGGGTGGCGGACATGAGCGCGTCCAGCAGGGCCGCGCCCTCGTAGGCGTTGCGCCGAAGATCCTGCTCCACGCTGGAAAGGGGCACGGCCTGGTTCTCGCAGAGAAACGCATCGTTGCCGATGCCGAGGACGGCCATGTCCTCCGGCACGCCCACTCCCTCTTTTCGGCAGACCGCCACAAGCCGGGCGGCGTCAACGTCGTTGTAGGCGAGAACGCCGACAGGCTTGGGGGCATCCTGAATCGCGGCCGCCAGCCCGTCGCGCGCCCAGCGGACGGGCGGCGCAGCGCATCCCGAGCAGAATCCCTCATAGCGAAGTCGATGGACGTTCGTCCAGCCCGAGGAGAACCAGGCCAGGCTTGAGAAACCGCGTTCGCGGAAGTGCGCGGCGGCGGCGCGTCCGATGGCGGCATGGTCGGAGATGACGCGCGGAAGCCGAACGTCTGGCCGCTCGATGGTCAGGTCTACCGTCGGAACCTTGGCCCGCAGAAGCCGTCGCGCCGCCGCCACGGCCTCCGGCGCGTCGCGCAGCGTCATCAGCACGCCGTCGTATTGCCGGGGATCCTCGTCGGGAAGCAGGCGGTCTTCCATCATCAGGTTCCACCCGTGCGCGCGCGCAAAGCGAGAGATGCCCTCCAGCCGAGGCTGGCTGTAGGGCGTGATCATCAGAAGAACTGTGCGGGAAACCATGCGGACAGTATAGCAGAATCGTGTAAGTTGCTCTGCTGAAAAATATAACTTCTTACAATTGCAAAAGCGCATCGGAGCGGATAAAATAGTTGTGTTATGTTTGGCCGAAGTGTCGGCCGGAACGGCAAGGAAGGAAAAAGACATGTTACGAAAGGCAAAGTATGCGGTCGTGTCCGTGGCGGCGATTGCTGCCGCTGCCGCGTACGGAAACACGGGCACGGTGACGGTGACGCTTGAGGAAGGGGCGTTCAACGTCTCGTTCGCCAGCCACGCGCACGAGACGAACAGCCTTTGGGTCGTCTACGATGGATTCGACTACGGCCCCGGCACGAACGGCTGGGGGCACGTCGAGCGCCTCGGCACGGTCATGCCCGAGACGGACGCGTGGACGTACGCCGTACCGACGGGCTGGGGCGAGACGGTGAAGGCCATCCGCTTCATCCTCTCCGAAGTGCCGTACGACTACGACTACTCGCTGGACTTCATCAAAAGCACCGGCATGGAAAGGATTTGCCTGAACGACTTCACCATGAATTGCTCCTATCGCATCTGTTGCGTAGTGAAGATGTTCAAAGTGGACGGCCTCAGTACCAGCCCGGCCGTATTTACCACACGAGATGGAACTTCCGACGCGCCGTACTTCAATCTTTTCTGGACATCGCGGAATTCGTGGAGGTTTGACTACAACGACCAATCCGGGACTCAGGTAAAAACAGTATATGCCGACACGCTCTATGCAATCGATGCGAGCCGTGCCGGTCTCGTGGTCAATGGCGTGCCCATCGCCTCCAAGTCGGCATCAGCTCAGGACTCCGATGCGGACACGAGCGGAAAGCTCCAGTTCTTCAGGGGCGGGAACAACGCTTCCTCAACTGGCAACAACCTCAGCGGTGAACTATATGGCGCGCAGATCTACGCAAGCGACAGCGAACTGCTCGTCAACCTCGTGCCGATGGTGAAGGACGGGCGTCTGGGGATGTACGACACGGTGCGGGATGTCTATTACTACAGCGACACAAGTAGGGAGTTCAGCCTGACGGAAGGCTCCTCGCGCATCGAGAGCGCGGACCCGTTCTTCGCGGACGCGCTCTGCACGGCGGCGGCGACGGGTCCGGAGCTGTTCACGCCGGCATCGGCGGTGACGGTCGCGCAGTCCATCACGAACGCCGCCGGCGGCATCCTCGACGGCACGGCCACGCTCACGCTGACGGGCGCGAACCACTGGGGCGGGAACTTCTCCGTCTCGAACGGCACGCTCGTGGCGGCGTTCGGGCAGGGGCTCGCGGCTACCGACTGCCTGCGCCTGAGGTCGAGCACGACTGTGTCAACGGGCGCCTACGGCGGGTATGGCGGCTGGAACGGACGGGCGACGGCCTCGCTCGGGTCGGGCGCGGGCCAGATCTACGCCGTGCCCGGAGCCTACTACGCCTGGTGCGCGGCGGACGGCGGCGAGCTGGAGGTGGACATCGGCGGCGAAGGAGCGCCCTGGACGGCGACGTCCAACTACCGACGGCTTGTCCTGAACGGCGCGGAGGGCGCGGGAACGCTCCATTTCGCGAATCCAATCGCGCTTGCGGACGCCCTCATCGTGCGGGCGGGGTACGGCACGGTGTTCTTTGACCGGAGCATCACGAATGCGGTGGACGGCACGTCCGGCCACACCCTTGACTTCTACGCGCTGATCGACAACACGACGAACACGGTCGACGGCCTGTGCGTGTTAAGGGGCGTCGACAGCCGTTATCTCAACTATCGGCAGCATAGCGGCAACTACGTGATGGACGAGGGCACGACAAATACGATCGACGGCGCATTTACCCTTTATTCGGGTTCGGCGATGACGTTTCTCGCCACAAACGCCGTCGTGAAGTTGACCGGTGAGGATGGGAACGGCGGCTGGCTGTACGTCTGGGGCGGCGCGACGACGTTCGCGGGCGGGGCGTTGGAAGGGGGCGGGTTCGAGATCGGCAAGTCGGGAGAGGGGCAGTCGGCGTACGAGGCGCGCCGCCCCAGGCTGACGCTGTCCGGGAAGGTGCGCCTGGCGGGCCTCAACGGCAAGTCTTACGGCTCCGGCACCATCCGGCAGGCAGCGGCTTCGGAGGCGCTCACGATCGAGGAGGGGGCGGACGTGGAGATGAGCAACCTGACCTTCTGGCGCAGGCAGATCCTCCACAAGGGCGGCAAGCTCAACCTCAAAGGGGGCTACGGCATCCTTGAAATGGGGAAGGAGGGAACCAGCCGGTATCAACTCTATGAAGGCGCGGAACTGACGGCCCCCTTCATCGGGCAGAATCTGCAGAATCCGCAGCCAGGCGAGACCAACGACGGCACCGCCGAGTTCATCTTCCGCGGAGGCACGTTGGGCACAACGTCACGGACATCCGAAAGCGTCTCCTTCTTCAGGGAGTTCAACACGAATTCGTCGATCTACGTCGCGTCCCGCTATGGCGGCACGTTCCGCGCCGACCACAATGCGTCGATCACGAACGGGATGAAGACGGCGCCGAGCAGCTTCGCCGGCTCGGCGGCGTGGAACTACGCGGCGGCGGACTGGCTGACGGCGCCGGCGTTCAAGAAGACGGGCAGCAAGCGCCTCACGCTCTCCGGCACGAACACGTACGCCTGCGCGACTGACGTGGCGGAGGGCACGCTTGCGCTTGCGGGCGGCGAATCCCCGGGCGTGCTGCCGACGAGCGGCGTGGTGCGCCTGACGGGCGGCACGCTCGACCTCGGCGGGAACGAGCAGGTCGTGCGCGGGCTCGTCGGCACGGCGGGCGCCGTCGTGAACGGGACGCTGATCGTCACGGACGGCATCCATCCCGGCGGCGCGGGCGCGGTCGGCTCGTTCGCGTGCGGCGCGGCGCAGGAGGGCACGCTCTCCATTGACGTGGACGCGGCGGGCACGTGCGACCAGATCGTCGCGCAGGGGACGCTCGACGTTTCGAACATCGACCTCGTGCTGCCGACGAGCCTGCCTGCGGGCGTGATCAAGCTGCAGGTGGTCGCGGGCGCGACGACGGGCATGTTCCGGAGCGTCGAGAACCTGCCGCAGGGCTGGGCGATCATGCCCGATGCCACGGGACTCTGGGTGCGGAAGATCGTCGGCACGACCATTATTTTCCGATAGGAATGCACATGACGATCAGCAGAAGAAATTTTGTAGGCGGGGCGCTGGGATTTGCCGTAGCGGGAGGGTCGCAACTTGTTGCGACCGAATCGGCGGTCGCAGCGGGAGGGTCGCGCTCCAGCGCGACCGCCGCGGACGCGCAGGAGCGCGTCCCTCCCTGGAAGAAGGGCGAATTCCAGATCCATTTCATCCACACGGGCGTGGGCGAGTCGCAGTTCCTCATCTTTCCGGACGGCACGACGATGCTGCTGGACTGTCCCGGCAACCCGGCGGTCTACCTGGGGCGCGCCGGCGTGCCGATCCTGCCGAGCGCGAAGCTTCATGCGGGCGAGTGGGTGGCCAAGTACGTGCAGCGCGTCAACCCGAACAAGGCGGACGTCGACTACCTGGCGCTCTCGCACTTCCACCAGGACCACGGCGGGGGCGTCTCGTACCACAAGGGCGTGGCGAAGTGGAAGGGCGGCGAATACTACCGCAGCGGGTTTGCGCTCGCGGCGGAGCAGCTGAAGTTCCGCAAGGCGATCGACCGCACGGGACCGGCGTTCGACGACTTCATGAAGGACTATTCCGCGCCCGGCGCGACGATGAAGAACATGGAGCAGCTCTACCGCCACCTGATGGACCGCGACGGGCTCGTTCTCGAGAAGTTCCGCCTGGGCGCGACCGACCAGGTCGTGCCGCTCCGCGACGCGTCCGCGTGCGCCGGCTTCTCCGTCCTCAACGTCCTCGGCAACGGGATGGTGGCGAAGCCGGACGGCGGGACGGTCGACCTCTTCAACGGCAACTACGACAACCTGAAGAAGTCGCAGGGGTTCGAGAACCCGCTCTCCGTGGGCTACGTCTTCCGCTACGGGGCGTTCAGCTACGGCACGTTCGGCGACTTCAACGCCCGCGCGAGCGACGGCAAGCTCGTAGAGAAGAAGGCCGCGCCGTACATACCGCACGTGACGGTGGCGAAGATGAACCATCACGGGTGCCCGGGAAGTAATCCGAAAGTGTGGGTGGGTGCGCTTTCCCCGAAGGTGTGGGTGGGCGCGGTCTGGCACCAGGGACATGTGGACCCCTACACGCTCGAGAAGCTGGGAGGGTCGCGCTCCTGCGCGACCGAGACGGACCTTCCGCTGATCTGTCCGACGGTCTATCCCTCCGAACGGCGCATCGCGGCGATCCTCCAGAAGGCGCCGTGGCTGCCGCAGGTCGTCCCGGCGTCGTTCGCGGGCGGACACGTGGTGGTGACGGTGCCGCCGGGCGGCAAGACATTTACGGTCCGCTACATAGACGCGGGCGACGTGAAGATGAATATTGTATACGAGAAGGAGATGGAGTCTTGAAAAAGCTGATGTTTTGCGCGATGATCGCGGCGCTCGGCGCAGGTGCGCTGCGGGCGGAGGACGCGTATCTCGAGTCCAGCGGCGGAACCGGCATCAACAGCCGCTATTTCTTCAACCCGAAGTCGCGTATCGAGGTGGACTTCGCCCTCACCGACGCGTCGATCCAGCAGGTGCGCGTCTGGGGCATGGATGCCACCTCGCCGATGGGGTCGCTGTACGTGCAGGGGACGCTGAACGTGGCGTTCGGCAGCGGCGACACGTTCGTCAACTCCGATACCCAGACGGGCCTCCGCGCCGACACCTTGCGCCACACCGCGATCCTGGACGTCGCCCAACGCGAGGCCGTGTACATGACCGGCGCCACGACGAACTGGTCGAAGATGTCGATCTTGGCCACGCACGCCCCGTCCACCACCGCCACTGTCCCGATCGCCATCTTCGCCGGCACCGCCAACAACAAGGCCGGAACTGTGTTCAACAACGCCGCGAAGATGAAGCTCTACCGCATCAAGTTCTTCACCGACGGGACGCTTGTGCATGATTACCTGCCGTGCGTGAAGGGCGGCGTGCCGGGTCTGCGCGACCAGGTGGACGGCGTGTTCGTGACGAGCGAGAACGTCGGCGCCCTCTCGGTCGGCGGCGACGTGGAGACGATCGAGGACGACCCGTGGATCGCGCTTCCCGACAACAACCAGACGAACGGCTGGCAGTTCGTCGATACGAGTTATCGTCCGACGCCGAACACGCGCTTCGAGGTGGACTACGCGCTGTTGAGGAATTATACGGAGTCCCTGAGCGGCAACGGCGACTGGACCGTGTTCAGCGCTTATTCGACTCAGAGCAACAACGCCAGCACCGCCAACTATTCGGTGTTCAATTTCTACTACTGCAAGAACGGTGCCTCATGGTCGTGTGGCGGCGACAACTGGATTTCGTTGGGGTCGGCTTTCCCGAAGCCGGTCGACGACAAGGATATCCGGCGCATGGCCGTGCTGGACGCCAAGAACAAGACATTCGTTCTCACGACCGCCGGGTTCACGAACTGCACGGGGACGTGCGCGGGGTTCCGCGACTTCGATTACAAGACGGCCAAGATCGGCGCATGGTATCATGGGCAGAACGGTTTCGCGCCGCTCAAGATCTACGGTTGCCGCATCTTCGAGGACGACGTGCTCGTGCGTGACTTGCGGCCATGCGTGCAGAACGGGCTGGCGGGTCTGAAGGACGAGGTGGACGGCTCCTTCCTCGCGTGCGGCACACGGACATACGGTGGCCCGATCCCGCATGAGCAGAGCGACGGCTACATCGAGAGCACGACGCGTAACATCTCCATCGACACGGGCTACTACCCGAATTCCAACACGTGCGTCTGGGTGGACTGGGCGTTTACCTCCCGCGACAACTTTACGAGTTCCGGCGGTCAGCACTTCGTGTATGAGATAAGCAACGACGGTCTTGTCTCGCGCATTTACGGCAACGGTACAGACAAGGCCGACACGCACTACTCCTGGACATTCTCAAAGCCAGCCAGATGGACTGACACCGGCATCGTCATCGTGACCAACGTCCGCCACCAGGCGTATGTCGATTCCTACGGCGACAGTGTGGCGTTCATGTCCGGATCGTACACGAACTACTCGACGACGATGTCGGCGCAGCACATGACGAACCATGTCGCGGTTGGGAACAAAACGACGCTGAAGCTCTTCAGCAATGCGTCTTCAAGCGCCAACTTCGCGCTCATGCGCCTCTACGGGTTCAAGATCTGGGAAGCGGGCACGCTCGTACGCGACTACATCCCGTACATCCAGAACGACGCGGCGGGACTCTACGACCGCGTGAACGGCACATTCGTAACCGCTGGACGGCATGCACTTACGTACGGGGGGGACATCGAGAGCGACGGCGGCGCGATGGACGCCTACATCGAGAGCGACGGTACGCAAGGGATCGATACGGAGTATCTGATGAGAGGCTCTGAGTCGCGCGTCGAGGCGGACTTCGCGTTTACCGACACGGACAAGGTCGGAAACAACTACCAGCAGCGCGCCTTCGGGCAGGACTCGGGCGGCGGTATGTTGACGGCGTTCTACATTACGGGCAGCGGCACGTTCAACTTTGGTTTTGGCAACACCTTCATCAACAACCACGGTCCACAGGTGACGGCGGACGTTCGCCGCCACAGGGCCGTGATCGACGGCTACCACAACCGTTTACACTATATCACGGGCAGCGTGACGAACAACAGCTATGACATCAGTGGCGACGCGCATAGCAACGTCGCGACGTGGCCGATGGGCATCTTCGCGACGCCCAACAACCAGACGGCGACAACCTGGCGCAATCCTGCAAAGATGAAACTCTTCTCCTTCCGCATCTACGAAAAGGACGAACTGAAGCACGAGTATCTTCCCTACAAGAAAGGCAACGTAATCGGCCTGTACGACACCGTGGATAAGGTGGTGAAGACCGATGCCCGGAACGCCGCAACGCCGTTCAAGATCAACGGCAAGGGCGTGGACGGCGCAGAGCGGTGGATCGTCACGCCGCAGAACGTGCGGCTCTCGAAGCGGGATGGCTCGACGACGCTTTCCGCGAACGCGGCGGGCGCGGTCAGCTACCGCTGGACGCGGGACGGCGCGGCGGTCGCGGGCGGCGAGGACGGTGACCTGACGGTGGAATGGGAGAAGGCGAAGACCGACACGGTGGAGACGTACGCCGTAACGCCCGTCTACGACGTATTCGGCAACGCGACCGAGGGCGAGCCCGTGACGGTCACCGTGGAGTACCTTTCCGCCGGCACGCTGCTGCTGGTCCGATAATGGCACGCCACTTCCGCCGCGGGGCTGGCAAAATAACGATAAGGTAGAAGATGATGAAAAACACATTCAGGTTGCTGGCGTTCGCCGGCATGGCGCTTGGTGCGCACGTGGCGGTGGCGGATGCGTTCACGGGATGGCCTGTGGACTGCCGGCCGTCGGACGTGAGCCGCCGCATCGCGCGGCAGTTCCTCTCCACGTCGCCCGACT
>CAMPAF010000120.1 GCA_946631535.1 uncultured Verrucomicrobiota bacterium | reverse complement strand
TGCAGGGACAACGACACGTGCATGTTCGTGACGCTGTTCGTGGGCCGGCTGGACCTGGCCTCCGGGCGGCTGGAGTACTGCAACGCGGGGCATACTCCGCTCGTCGTCGTGCGTCCCGGGGGCGGCGCGGAGTTCCTGGCGGCGAAGCGCAACGTCGCCGCCGGGATCATGGCCGGATATGCCTACGCGATGCAGAAGACGTCGTTCGATCCAGGTACGATGCTGCTGGTCTACACGGACGGCGTCACCGAGGCCGAGCGGGCGGACCACGAGCAGTACGGCGAGAAGCGGCTGCTGGCGTTCGCGTCAGCGCACGCGAAGGACGCGCCGGCCGACCTTGTTGACAACATGGAGCGAGAGCTGGACGCCTTTACGGCGGGCGCCGAGCAGTCCGACGACATCACGGCTCTCGCCGTGCTCGTCGGAGAGAGCAAGACGACTTGAGGATCATGATGTCAACCACGAAACACACTAAAGAGTTTGGGACAAGGAGAAGAAAATGGCAGTGAAGAAGAAGGTGACGGCGATGGACAGGGTGAAGCTGGCGCGCGATCCGAAGCGCCCGCACCTGATGGACTTCCTGAAGTACATCGCGAGCGACTTCGAGGAGTTGCACGGCGACCGCCTGGTGAACGACGACCGCGGCCTCATCGCGGGCTTCGCCACGATCGGGGGCGCGAAATGCCTTGTTCTCGGCCACCACAAGGGCGCCACCGTGGAGGAGAACGTGGAGGCGAACTTCGGCATGGCGAACCCGGACGGTTACCGCAAGGCGATGCGCCTCGCCAGGCTGGCCGAGAAGTTCCGCCTGCCGATCGTCACGTTCGTGGACACTCCCGGCGCGTATCCCGGCGACACGGCGGAGGCGCGCGGGCAGGCCGAGGCGATCGCGAAGTCGCTCGAGTTCTTCTCTCTCCTGAAGACGCCCATCGTGGTGGTCGTGACGGGCGAGGGCGGCAGCGGCGGCGCGCTCGCGATCGCGGTTGGCGACCGCATCCTCATGATGGAGAACGCGGTCTATTCCGTCATATCCCCCGAAGGGTGCGCGGGCATCCTCTGGCGCGACGGCACGAAGGCGCCGGAAGCGGCGGAGGCGCTAAAGATCACGGCGGCGGACCTCAAGCGCCTCGGCGCGGTGGACGAGATCGTTCCCGAGCCCGTGGGTGGCGCGCAGACCAACCACAAGGCGGCGGCGCTCGCGGTGAAGAAGGCGGTCGTCGCGGCGCTGAAGGAGCTCGCGAAGGTGCCTGTGGACAAGCTGGTGGACGCGCGCTACGCGAAGTTCCGCGCGATGGGCAATTTCTACAAGTGACATCGGAATACTCCGACCGATGCTGGATGTCCAGAACATCTCGTTCTCATGGGGCAAGACCTCCCTGTTCGACGACGTGACGTTTTCCGTGGCGCCGGGCGAGGTCGCTGCGCTCGTGGGCGCGAACGGCGTCGGGAAGACGACACTGATGAAGATTCTTGCGGGCGTCATTCTGCCGTCGTCAGGCACCGTGCTGGTGGACGGGCAGGACGCGTTCAGGAACTCCATGCGCTACCACCGCATGATGGGATACCTGCCCGAGAACGCGCCGGCGGAGCCGGACATGTCCGTGAAGGCCTATCTCACCTACCGCGCCCACCTGAAGGGGGAGATGGCGAAGAAGATCCGCCACCGCGTGCAGGAGGCTCTTTCCCTGTGCGGGCTTCGCGACCGGGTGGATGCGCGCATCGGGAGCCTTTCCCATGGGCTTCGCAAGCGGGTCGCGCTGGCCGACGCGCTGCTGCTGAGGCCGCGCATCCTCCTGCTTGACGACCTGCTCGCGGGCCTCGACGCCGTCACGCGCGCCTCGATAGGGCGCATCCTTGCCGCCGTCGCCACGTTCGCCGCCGTAATCGTGTCTGGCCACGAGCTGGACGAGCTGGAGGCGCACGCGGGCAAGTTCCTGGTCCTTAAGCACGGCAGGATGCTGGGCGCAAAGACCGCTGCCGGGGTGAAGGCGCTTCTCCTGCCGGCGAAGCGCGAAGGGCAGGGGGCGGCATGAGGACGATCCGCGTCACGTTCGTCCGGACGTTCTCCCGTCTGTGGGTCTCGTGGACGGCGCTCGCCGGCACGGTCGCCTTCCTGGCGCTCTCTGGGGTGGGCTTCGTGCGCGCGCTCATGCGCGGTGACGGCGGCTCCGTGCCCGTGGCGGCGCTGTGGGCCTTGTCGGCGGTCCCGTTCCTGCCTGTCATGGCGGCGCTGGTGACGATGCGCCTCGTGGCGGACGAGCGGGCGGACGGGCGGCTGGAGCTCATGCTCGCCACGCCGGTCCGCGAGAGGGACGTTGTCGTGGGCAAGTTCCTTGGCGCCTTGGCGCTTTCGGCTGTCGCGCTTGCCGTCTACCTGCTCATGCCGCTTCTCGTGCTGCCTTCCTGCGCGCCCGCGCTGTCCGGGAAGATGTCTACGGCCGCGTTCCTGCCTGCGTTCTGCGCGCTGATGCTGCAGTCCGCCGCCTGGTGCGCGCTCGGGTTGTGCGCGAGCGCGTGCACCCGCCACGCGGCCGTCGCTGCCGTAGCCACGCTGGCGCTTGTGCTGGCTCTCCCGAACGCGGTGTTCATGGCTGGCGTCGCCTGGTTCCCGGTCCTGCGAGCGCGATTCGCGGAGATGCCGCTCGATGCGCACATCATCGACCTTTCAACGGGCCTTTTCAGCACGGCGACCGTCGTTTTCTACGTCGTGCTCTCGTGCCTCGGCCTGTTCGTGGCCTCGAAGATCGTGGCGGCGGCGCGGATACGTGGGCGGGCTGCCCGGCTGTACCGCTTCTCCACGGTGAGCGTGATCGTCCTTGCGGCGATATTCTCCTGCGGCGTCATCGCGGTGGCGGTGCGGCTCGACGTGCCGTTCGAGATGTCTTTCTTCTCGGCGGATTCGGAGACGTCCGCACGCACGCGCCAGATCCTCGCGGAGACGCAGGGGGAAGTGGACGTCACCTGCTTCCTGGCGGCGAAGTCTCCAGAGAGCAGGGCGGTCTCCAGGCTCGTCCGCGGGCTTGCGGCGGCGGCGCGCATGGTTGGCGGCGCGAGGCTCGATGTCGAGTGGGTGGATCCACGCTGGGACGTGGGAAGGGCCGCGAGCCTCGTGAGGGCGGGCATGCCCGAAGGGTCGATCGTGTTCAGGAAAGGCCGCCGCCGCCAGAGGGTCTCGGTGGCGGACCTGTTCTCATCGACCAACGGAAGCGTCCGCGTGACGGAGCGGAGCGTGTTCGTTGGCGAGGAGGCGTGCGCCGGCGCACTGCAGAAGCTGGCGCAGCCGACGGCGCACGAGACGATATACTGGACAGTGGGGCACGGCGAGACGTCGCCCGACTCGTACGACTCCGTGACTGGCATGAGCGACATGGCGCGCGACCTGAAGATGGACGGGTATCGCCTGAAGACGCTGGACGTTGCCGAGTCGCCGGCGATCCCGACGGACTGCGCCGTGCTGGTGGTTGCCGCCGCGCGGGAGCCGTTCTCGCGCTTGGAGCAGAAGCGTCTCCAGGGCTATCTCGAAGCAGGCGGGCGCATGCTGGTGCTGGCCGTGGGCATTCCCAACGCGGGTGTAGACGGGCTGCTTGCGGACTGGGGGGTGAAGATGCTGCCGTTCACCGTGGTGTCCGCGCGCACGCTCTCAGGCGCGGACGTGGTGGTGACCGATTTCGCCGAGCATCGGATCACGACCCCGCTGAAGGGCGGCACCATGATCTTCGAGGGAGCGGCGCCGCTTGTGCCGACGGAGGGGCGCGATCCGGCCGGCTTCACGGCGCTCGCGAAGACGGACGAGTCCGCCTGGGGCGAGACAGACGTCTCCGTGCGCCCTTGGACGCTGGATTCGGCAACGGAGCCGCGCGGCCCGCTTGCGCTGGCCGTTGCGCTGGAGCGCGGAGGCAGCGAAGCCCCAGACCTCGCGCTTCGCCCCACGCGCATCGTCGTGATCGGCGACGGCACGTTCGTCTCGAACGGCTCCCTCGCCATGCGCGGGAACGCCAACCGCGATTTCTTCCTCAACTCCGTGGCATGGCTGGCGGGCCTCGACACCCTCGGCGCCGCGCGCACGCCCGGCAACGTGGTGGTGACCGGGCTCGACCGCGACGGCTGGCTGAAGTTCGGCGCGTGGTCCGGGGTGCTTATCCTCCTGTTCGCCGCCATTGTGAAGCTGACCGCGATCCGCCGCCGCTGAGCCGAATGGATTTGGTATAATCTTCGCATGAGCGCAACCATAATAGACGGAAAGAAGCTGGCGGCGGCGACGCGCGCCGAGATTGCGGCAGGCGTGGCGGCACTGAAGGCCGAGAAGGGCGTCACGCCCGGCCTCGCCGTGATTCTCGTGGGCGACAACCCGGCCAGCGTGAGCTACGTGACGGCGAAGGAGAAGGCGTCGCGCGAGGCGGGGATGCATTCGGTGGAGATACGCCTGCCTGCCGACGCCACGGAGGAGGAGGTCCTCGCGCGCGTGCGCGCGCTCAACGATGATTCTGCCATCCACGGCATCCTCGTGCAGCTGCCTCTCCCGAAGGGGATATCCGAGAAGAAGGTGATCTACGCCATCGCGCCGGAGAAGGATGTGGACGGCTTCACGCCGGTCAACGTGGGCAAAATGCTCATCGGCGACGACTGCTTCCTGCCATGCACGCCGCACGGCATAATCAAGCTGATCAAGACGGCGGGCATGGACGTGTCCGGCAAGCATGCCGTCGTGATAGGCCGCTCCAACATCGTGGGCAAGCCCGTGGCCGCGCTCCTCGCGCGGAAGGGACCGAGCGCGAACGCCACGGTGACGCTCTGCCACACGGGCACGCCCGACATCGCCGCCTACACGCGGACCGCCGACGTGGTTGTGGTCGCGGCCGGACGGCCGAACACGCTCACGGGCGACATGCTCAAGCCGGGCGCGGTCGTGATCGACGTGGGCGTGAACCGCGTGCCCGACGCGACGAAGCCCAAGGGCTACCGACTGTGCGGCGACGCGGACTTCGACTCTTGCGCGGCGGTGGCGTCGGCGATCACGCCGGTCCCCGGCGGCGTAGGGCCGATGACGATCACGATGCTCCTCTGGAACACGCTCCAGGCCGCCAGAAATTCAATCTGCGCCTGAACTGGCCATAGTCCGCTAGTGGTTACCGCAAAGGATGTCGACCGACCAGGGCGCGGCGTTGGAGACGGGCCAGGTGACGCGGAAGCCGGAGGCAGTCCGCCCCAGTTCCGCCTTGGGAGGGCATGTCGTGCCGGTGCGATATGGAGCGATGAGCGTGACAAATAGCGCGTTCGTGGCAGGTTGGATCGTTGCGGCCGTGAGATGATGCTGCACGAGCTTCAGGCCGTAGGCGATCGGCGGGTCGAAGGCGTCGGTCTTGGAAATCGAAAGGTGTTCAGGCCAGAGAAAGTCCACCACGGCAGAAGCGTTGCCGCATTTCGCCGACACGGCATGCTGGTTCGGGATGGCGAAGGGTTCCTTTGTCGTGTGGAGCCTCCATTCGAATGTGGCTGGGGACTTCGTCTCCAGGCGGTCGATGATCAGCACCGCCTCGGGGAAAGTCTTGCGGAGATGTATGGTGCGCACGAAGCGCGTCACGTTGCCGCCTTCGTAGACCTCTCCCAGCGTGCCGGTGACGGTGTCGCAGTCGGGCGTGGTGGAGAAGCCGGTGATCGTGCCGGTGCAGGCGTAGGAGTGCCGGATCTGGGATGCGCCGTCCACAGTAATGGAGTTGCAGCTCTTCGTGTGCCACATCCAGTCCCTGTGGAACGGGCTGCCGTAGCAGTCGCGCTCGCCTGAGTGGACGAACAGCCGCTCGCCGAAGGCGTTGATGTTGAAGGAGTTGTTGGCGTCGTAGCCGTGCGAGACGGTGCCGAACGTAGGGGAGCACTTGAAGAGCACCTGGACGTTGTTCGAGGCGTCTAGGAGTGTCTTGTTCATCGCGACGAGCCCCGTGCCGCGAAAGTGCTTTGCCTGCGGGATGTCCGTAGGGGGCTTTGCCGCTGGAACCGGCAACGCGGCGCGCGCGAACTCCACGTAGGCGTCCTCATGCCGCCGGGCGCCCGCGTCGGCCTCGGCGTGCCACTGCCAGTACGGGTTTTGCGCGTGCGCGGCGAGGACGCGCATCAGCTCCGCGAAGAATCCCGCCCGCGTGGCGTTCGCGCAGTCCGCGAAGCCAGGCCCTCGGCCTCCGGGGATCTCCTGGTAGAGGATGTAGTCGCCCGCGTTCGCGTAGAAGGGCTTCTCGAAGGCGTTGACGCCGAGCGCCTGCCGCATCGTCTCGTTCCAGCGGAGGAATCGGCCCGTGTACGAGCTCCAGTAGCTGGTGCCTTCCTGCCAGCCGCCGTCCGGGTCGCCCCACACGGGATAGACGCAGGCGTACGTGTCGATCACGTGCTCAAGCCACTGGCGCGCCTCGGGCAGTTCGCCGTAGAATGCGAGCGCGCCTTCGCCGAGGTAGTGCCAGGCGCGCTGCGAGTGGCTGGCGTAGGGCGTCCAGAGAATGCGGGGATAGAGGTGGCGGAAGATCTCGTTGCCGCGAACGCGCATCACTTCGCGGCATGCGGCGCGCTCCTCTTCCGAGAGCATGTCGTGGAGGAACGAGTAGGTGCGCGAGATGTAGGAGAAGTACGGCATGCCGGCCTCGTCGTTGTAGCGGTAGCCGGATGCGCCCTTGGGATTCCACTTGAGCACGTCGAGCAGGATGCGCTTGGCTAGCGCGCCGGACGCGGCATCGCCGTCGATGAGCCAGCGGAAGGCGAGGAGGGAGGCGGCCTGCGTGGCGCTGTATGAATATCGCGCATTGCCCCACCAGCGCTTCTTCCAGGCCTCGGAGTGGGAGACGGTTTCCGGACCGGTGTAGAGCGGCGGCTCGGCGGTGGGCGGCGGGTTCTTGAGAAGTTTGCGGCAGATGGCCTTGAGGCGGGTCCACGGCTCGGCGTAGGCGGTGGCGAGTCCGGCACGGTAGGCGGCGAGCGTCTCGGGCCGCATGAAGAGGCGCGGGTGGCAGGCGGGAACGTTTCCAAGTAGCGAGCCCATGGGCGGCAGCGGGCATTGCGCGGCGTCCGGGGCGACGGTGAAGGTGCGCGGCGCGGACCAGCCGGTGGGCGACTTGCCCTTGGCCGGCCAGGCGCGCGCGCGCCAGCGCCAGATGCCGGCGGCGAGCGGCTTCGAGGGACGGTGCACGTTGCGCGCGAGGCCCGTGACGGTGACGGCGTCGGAGAAGTCTGCGGCTTGCGCGTACTGGAGGTCGTAGGCGCGCGCCTTAGGCTGCGGTCGCCAGACGAAGGCGGGCGGCGTCTCTAGGCAGACGCTTCCGTCGGCGGGGCGCGCGCCCCACTCGGCGGCCGTGGGGGGGCGGTCGTCGAATGACGGTTGCCTTGGCGCGGCCGCGTGGGCGGTTGCGACGGCGGTGGCTAGCGCGAGGAGAATGTGGCGATACATGGCGTCTGCTCCTATGGCGGGTCGATGGGATAAAGTTTAGCATATTTTGGGGAAGGCGGCTTGCTGTTGGCCCCTGTCCGCCAACTGGAAGCGGCGATTCCGCAGGGGCCGCGAAATTATGGTAGAATGATGGCGTTTCAAGATACTACAAGAAAGGATGCAGAAGATGACACGCCGTTCGTTTCTCGCAGTAGGTTCGCTGGCCCTGGCGGCCAGCTGCGGCGCCACCGCCGCCAAGGCGGCCGGGGCGGGTGTGGCCCGCGGGAAGGTCCGCTTCCGCCTGGGCATGGCAGGCTACACCTACAACAAGTTCAAGATAGACGAGACGCTCGAGGCGCTGGAGCGGTTCGGGGTGCATGACCTGTGCGTCAAGGACTTCCACCTGCCGCTGACGTCGACGCCCGCGGAGATCGAGGCGTTCCGCAAGAAGTGCGCCGACCATGGCGTGACGCCGTACGGCGTAGGGCCGATCAACATGCAGACGGAGGACGAGGCGAAGCGCGCGTTCGACTACGCGGCGGTGCTGGGCGTGCCGACCGTCGTGGGCGTGCCGTGGAAGCCGGCGCCCGACGGCAGCACGGGCTGGAAGAAGCGCCACCAGTCGCCGGAGCTGTGCGCGAAAGTGGCGGAGCTCTGCGCGCGCTACGACCTGAAGTTCGCGATCCACAACCACGGCCGCAACCCGGCGACCGGCGTGCCGACGCTCTTTGGCGCGCCGGTGGACGTCTGGGAGGTGGTGAAGGACCTCGACAGGCGGATGGGCCTATGCATGGACATCGCCTACACCTTCGCGGACGGGTTCGACCCTGCCGCCGAGATCCGCAAGTACGCCGCCCGCCTCTTCGACTGCCACTTCCGCAACATCTCCGACCCGAAGAACGGCAGCTCGGGGACGAACTCGGCGGATGGCGCGATCGACTACTACGGCGTCGTGAAGGCGCTTGCCGACGTCGGCTACGCGGGCGCATGCGGCATCGAGCTCGCCAACGCCTTCCCGAAGAACCCGGAGTGGATTCCGGCGTCTGTCGGGTATTTCCGCGGGCTGATGGACGCGGTGGATCGCGGCTGATGCGTCGGGCATGGACGAAATTCCGGCAAAAAAATTCAAAAAAATCCCGACGAGGGGGCGCATCTGCGTTTTTCACCCATGCGTTTTGAGATTGGAAACAACCAGAA
>CAMPAF010000119.1 GCA_946631535.1 uncultured Verrucomicrobiota bacterium | reverse complement strand
GCGGCGCACGGTCGAACGGCGGACGCTTCCGGCGGCGCGGCGGCGTGTGGTTTTCGGTGGTATTTTTGGAACGCGGCGCACGGAAAAGAGCGGTAAAACACGGGCAAGCCGAAAAGCGGCGCACGGGCGGCGCGGAATCCGCGAGAAAACGGAAACCGCCCGTTTCCATTGGCGATTGTTTGCGAAATCGCTTATTTTACAGGGCGAAACGCGAAACAACGCCCGCGCCCGCTGAAATTATGCTATACTTTGTCGCATGAAAACGACACGACTTGCCTTGCCTTTCTGCATGGCGGCGCTATGCGCCTGTGCGGCGTCCGCCGCCGACATGGCCGCGCACGCGGTAATCACCTCGACGAACGGGACGGTGCGGACAGTGCCGCTCGTCGCGACTGCCGAGCCTGACGGCGGACGGCGCGTGACCGTGAAGGCGGCCGACGCGCAGGACGCGAAGTGGGTGGATGTCCATGTCGATTGCGCCACGGCGCAGACGGGTGACGACGGCTACTGGATCACCCAGCGCGGCCTTCTGGGATTCTTCACGAGGAAATACGGAGCGTCTGTGTCGTCGCGCAACTGGGTGACGCTTCCTTATTTCGGTATGAAGACGCCGCCCGGCTCCTTTCTAGCGGTGATGGAGGGGATGCGCTTCGAGTTCGACGTGCGCGTGATCGCCGAGAAGGGCGTCTACAAGGCGTATCCGCGCTGGCGCGTCGCCGACACGGGCATCGGCGCGTACGAGGACATGAGCGTGGTCGTCTATCCGCTTGCCGGCGGCGCCGGCTACAACGAGATGGCGAAGGCGTACCGCAAGTACAAGAACGCGCGCGACCCTGAGATCAAGCCGCTCAAGGAGCGGATCAAGGCGCGTCCGCACCTCGCGCAGCTCGCGCGCTCGGTGGCCGTGCGCCAGCAGTGCGCCGCCAAGCCGTTCAAGCGCCCCGACGACGCCATCGACTTCACGCCTGAGACGGAGCATCCCGTGCGGTGCGTATGCTCGTTCGACCAGACGCTCGAGAACCTGAGAAAGCTGAAGTCGCTCGGCGTGGAGGACGTGGCGATGTGCGTGGCGGGCTGGCAGACGGGCGGCTACGACGGCCGCGCGCCGGCGGTCTTCCCCGTCGCGCCCGAGGCGGGCGGCGAGGAGGGCCTGCGGCGCCTCATCGCGGGCGCGAAGGCGCTCGGATACATCATCGACGCGCAGGACAACTATACGGACTGCTACACCGTTTCGCCGCTGTGGGACGGCGGCAACATAGCCTGCCGCGGCCCGGACGGAAAGCTTGACTTCAACGGTTCCTGGTGCGGCGGCAAGGCGTACAATCTGTGCCTGAAGAATGCCTGGGAGGTGCAGGGCTTCATGCCGCGCGACCTGCGCCGCACGGCGGGCCTCGGCTACTGGGGCTGCCACTACATCGACGTGTTCACGGCGGCATTCCCGTACCGCTGCCTCAACCCGCGCCATGCCGCTAACCGCAACGAGCAGATGCAGTACCAGATCAAGGCCGCGAAGCTCTGCCGCGAGCTCTTCGGCGGCTTTTCGAGCGAGTGCTGCTTCGACCATCTCGTCGGCTACGTGGACTACATCAACTACGCGACCGCCGCGATGCGCGGCCAGCGCCGCCTGGCCGCGCAAGGCAAGACGACGATCGTGGACAAGGTCGTGCCGTTCTGGGAACTCGCATTCCACGACGTCGTCCTCGCCAACCCTGACAAGGTGACGCAGGAGGTGCTGGCGCAGCCCGAGAACCTGATCCTCGTGGAGTTCGGGGGGCGTCCCATCTTCTACCACGTGGGCGACAACAACATCCCCGGCATCGTGAAGGCGTGGGAGCAGTTCAAGGCGCTCCGCCACCTGCAGCTGGAGGAGATGGTCCGCCATGACGAGGTGGCGCCGGGACTCGTGCGCGTGCGCTACGGCAACGGCGAGACGATCTACGTCAACCACGCCGACGCGCCGCAGGCGGCGGACGGCGTCACGGTGGCCGCCAAGGATTTCACGCTCGTGCGCTGACCGCCGGGGATTGAACGCGCGGGGAGGGGATGGTATAATTTCGGCGAATCCTGGATACGTCAGGTGAAGCTTACTTGAAGGAAAACACGAAATGGCGACAATAACAATCATCGGCTCGGGCATGATGGGCAGCGCTCTGGCGTTCCCCGCCCGCGAGAACGGAAACACGGTGCGGCTCGTGGGCACGCACCTCGACCGCGAGATCATCGACGCGTGCCGCGCGACGAACAGGCACCCGAAGTTCGCAAAGCACTTTCCGAAAGGCGTGCCGCCGTTCCCCGAAGGCTGCGAGTTCTACCAGATCGAGCAGATGGACGAGGCGGTGAAGGGCGCGGACCTCGTCATCGGCGGCGTATCGAGCTTCGGCGTGGACTGGTTCGGCGAGGAGGTGCTGCCGCGCATCCCCGTGGAGATACCGGTACTCTCCGTGACGAAGGGCCTGCTGGACCAGGACGACGGCACGCTCCTCTGCTATCCGCAGGTGTGGGAGGCTCGCCTCGCCGCCAAGGGCATCAAGCGCGACATCTGCGCGATCGGCGGACCATGCACGAGCTACGAGCTCGTGGCGCACGACCAGACCGAGGTGGCGTTCTGCGGCAAGGACCTGAACGTCCTGCGCAAGATCAAGGCGATGATGGCAACCGACTACTACCACATCTCTCTCTCTACCGACGTGGTGGGCATCGAGAGCGCGGTGGCGCTCAAGAACGGCTACGCGCTCGGCATCGCGCTCACGATCGGCCTCAACCAGAAGGCGTTCGGCCTCGATTCCGAGCTGCACTTCAACTCCCAGGCGGCCGTGTTCGGCCAGGCGTCGAAGGAGATGAGCCGACTCCTCGACCTGCAGGGTGCCGGGACGCTCGACAACCTCTGCGTGGGCGTCGGTGACCTGTACGTGACGGTGTACGGCGGACGCACGCGCCTCGTGGGCATCCTGCTCGGGCGCGGACTGAACATCGACGAGGCGAAGGAGGAGCTGAAGGGCGTCACGCTCGAGTCGCTCGTAGTGGCGGTGCGCGTGGCGCGCGCCGTGAAGAAGCACATCGCATCCGGCAAGCTCAACGCAGCCGACTTCCCGCTCCTCCTGCACACGGACGAGATCCTCACCGAAAAGAAGCCGGTGAACATCCCGTGGGAGTCGTTCACGTTCGAACGCTGAGGGAAGACGCATGAAGGTCAATCGCCGGGAATTCCTGTCGCTGGGAGCGGGGGCCGTGCTGGCCGCGGAGCTGCCCGCTCTTGCCGCCAAGCGCGCGCCTCTGCCGCCGCTGCATCTGGAGACGATCGAGATTCCGGTGGGCGCCTCGAAGCCGTTCGGGGCGATCCACGTGTCGGACACCCACATCGTCCGCGTGGACAACCGCGACGACGAGCGCAAGATGAAGCTGGCCGCGGGGCGACGCTTCGCGCCGTGGGGCGAGCATTACCTCGACGAGGCGATCAACCTCGCGAAGGGGCGCGGCGACATGTTGCTGCACACTGGCGACCTCATCGACTTCGTGAGCGCGGCGAACCTGGACTTCGCCGCCGTCCATTTCGCAGCCGGCGACTGGTTCGTCTCGTCGGGCAACCACGAGTTCAGCAGGTACGTCGGCGAGGCGAAGGAGGACGACGCCTACAAGCGCGGCACGTACGACCGCGTGCAGGATGCGTACCCGAACGACCTTACCTTCACGTCGCGCGTCGTGAACGGCGTGAACTTCGTCGCGATCGACGACGTGTACTACAACGTCACCGAGGCGCAGCACGCGCTCTTCGCGAAGGAGGTGGAGAAGGGGCTCCCGATCGTCCTCCTGTGCCATGTGCCGTTCTACGGTCCGAAGATCTACGAGTACGTGATGAAGGCGACGAAGAACAAGTGCGCATACGTGACTGGCGCGCCGCTCTCCTGCACCTCCACCTACGAGGCAGGCAAGACGTATCCGCAAGGCGAGGAATGGCGGTATCGGTCCGTCCAGCAGAAGACCGACAAGCCGACGGCCGACTTCATCGCCTGGCTGAAGGAGCAGAAGCTGCTGAAGGCGATCCTCTGCGGACACCTCCACCACTTCTTCAAGGAACGGTTCTCCGCCACGGCCGTGCAGTACGTCTGCAGCGCCACCTTCAAGGGCGACGCCTACGCCTTTCGCTTCGTGTAGGCCGGCTATCGGACCGTCGGCTTCGGGACGACGGTGACGACGACCGTCGAGTTCGACTGCGTTCCCGTATACCAGGCACAGCAGTCCGTATCGCCGAGGCGTGTCGCCTTGACGTTGCCTGCGTCATGCGCGCGAGGCTCGAAGCCCTCGTCAAGGACCTCCGGTTCAGGCCAGCTGTCGGGATGGCCGAAGATGAAGTCGGCGTTTGCGACGCGTCTCTTGAGCTTCTTGGCGCCGCGGTGATAGTAGTAGTTAGCCACAAGGGCCGACTTCGCGTCGTACACGAGGCTCGGCGTCGACTCGCGCACGTCGCCGATGTTTGTGCGGAACTTCTTCCACGTTTTCCCGCCGTCGACACTCGTCACCTGGAACTGGGTGCCGAGTCCCTGCTCGCAGCGGCCGACGATCAGCAGCCTGCCGCCGCCCAGGTCGACGAGCGACGGTTCCGTCACCCATTCCTTGACCGAAAGGTCCTTCTCTATGATACGCTGCGACCAGGTGCGTCCGTTGTCCGTGCTGACTAGCAGACCCCAGCTGTTCGCACCTCCCTTGCGGTAGTTGCCGGCGAACCACGGCGAGACGAGGCCGAGACCTTCCACTCGCACGGGATCCATGATCTGCATGGGGAACGGGTCGGGGCGGATGGTGGCGATCTTCTCGATGGCCCTGCCGTCTGTCGTGCGGTACAGTTCGTGCCTGCGGTCCTTGCCCCAGCACCTCACCCAGAGGATGGCGGCCCCCGTCTCGTCGAGGCCGATGCCCTCGTTGACCTCGCCGATCTTCGGGTCGTCGGCTACGGTAATCTCGTCAGACCAGGTGAGGCCGCCGTCCAGGGAGGCGCGCAGGTAGGAATCGCGGCTGCCGGGATTGATCGTGTGTCCGTCCTTGGGACGCGCGTTGTCTCGGCTGTACGAGCAGAAGAGCTTGCTTCCAGCCGCCTGGATCATCGGCCAGGAATTGTAGCCCGGAACGGCGGAGATGACATGGGCTTTCAGCGGCAGCCGATAGTCTCCGGTTGCTGATGTCCGTACGCCATCGCCCATTGCCGTTGCCGTCAAAAGGCAAATCGCAGCTAGAAAGAAGTTTTTCATGATTCCTGTTTCCTTTGCCCGGCAAGTAGTTTAGCAGAGATTTTGCGCCCGTCAAGGGTTGCAAATAAAATGCCTAATTGGCGAATTAACAAGGAATGTCCAGGGCTATTCGCCAGATTTTGCGAGTAGGCATGGCTCTTGCGCATGGGAGTCACGTATGGTACAATACGCGACAGTTTTGCTATGAAAAAAACAATTGCAGGATTGCTCGTGGCGGCGGTCGCATTGACCGGCTGCCAATCGGTAAAGCCCGTGGCGGGTCCGCCGCCCGATGCATGGTACATTCCCAAGATCAAGGTGGCGCTCTACCTCGACGTCGGTTGCAAGGGCGGGGGCGTGATCCTCTGGGCCGAGCTGCTGAAATCGTCGCCCGACGTGGCGTGCACGTTCATCAACGCGGCGGACGTGCAGGCCGGGAAGCTCAAGGATTTCGACGTACTTGTGATGCCCGGTGGTAGCGGGTACGACCGGTACACCCAGTTGGGCGAGGAAGGGTTCGAGAAGATCCGGAAGTACATCCGCGAGGGCGGGAAATACTACGGCGTGTGCGCGGGCATCGCGCTCGCGCTCAACGACCCGAAGCGGCTCCGCCTCATTCCCTACACGCGCGAGAAGAATCCGGTGCGCGGCGGGTTCTCGGGGGCGGTGAAGCTGAATGCGCGCGCGGAGGAGCTGCTGGGCGTGCCGGCGGGCACGCGCTACTTCCGCTACCACGACGGCCCGTTGCCTGCGAAGGGCGATCCGGTGCCGGACTCGGAGTACGAGGTGCTCGCCACGTTCGACAGCCACGTGATGCAGAAGGGCAAGTCGGTCACGCCGATGTACGGCATGCCCGCCATGATCTACGGGCGCTACGGCAAGGGCAAGGTGCTCGTGACCGTGATGCATCCCGAATACTACCCCTCCACGCACGACGTGCTGGGGGCGGGATTCAAGCCGCTTGCGGGGCGGCCCGTCACGTTCACGTACCCGAAGAAGACGGCCCGTCCCCTGCGGGTGGCCTGCTATGCGGGCGAGATCGACCGGACGGGCGACACGCGCAAGACGGTCGAAGAAGTGCTGGCGCTCGCGGCGCGCCCGGACGTGGACGTGACGTATGTCTCCGGTGAGCAGATCGCCGAAGGTGCGCTCGACCATGCCGACGCGCTGCTCATCCCGGGCGGGCAGCAGAAGGGCATGTGGCGCGCGGCGCGTCCGCTCATCGAGAAGTTCGCCGCTGACGGATACCGGATCGTCCATGCGGCTTCCGAACTTTGATAGAGGAACGGTTGAAAGGAAAAAGAGACATGAAGAGCATCATGGCAGGATTGCTGGCGGCGATGGCGCTGGCGGGGTGCGTGGGCGTGGATCCCGCGGCAACGGGCCCGGAGTGGAAGCCCATTGGCAAGCGCAAGGTGCGGGTGGTGTTGTGGGGCGTCACGCACAACCACGCGAAGGGCAAGTTCGACGGGCTCCGTCAGCTGCCGGACCTCTACGAGATCGTGGGCGTGGTGGACAACTCCGCCTCGAAGGTGATGCGCATGGCCGAGCCGAACCTCAAGCACTACGAGAAGTACCCGAAGTACACGCCCGAGCAGGTGCTGAACGAGGTGAAGCCCGACCTCGTGGTGATCGAGGTCTCGAACCAAGAGCTCGTGGACGTGGCGAAGCAGTGCGCCGAGGCCGGCATCCCGATGCACATGGACAAGCCCCTCGGCTTCACGAAGGACGGCTTCAAGTACGTCTCGGACGTCTGCCGCGCGCGTAACATCCCGCTCCAGACCGGCTACATGTTCCGCGTGAACGGCGCGATCCAGTTCGCGTGCAAGGCCGCGCACGACGGCGTGATCGGCGAGGTGTTCTCCATCGACGCCGACCTCAACCACTCCTACGGCGGCAAGAAGTATCCCGAATACTGCGGCACCTATCCGGCGGGCACGGCCTACCTGCTCACCTGCCACATCATTGAGTACGTGCTGCCGCTCATGAACGAGGTGGCGCCGGACTACGTGAAGACCTGGGAGATGCCCGCGCCCGGCGACCCGGAGGGAACGCCCAGCCACACCTTCACGCTCATGAAGTGGCCGCGCACCACCTGCACCGTGACCGTCTGCTCCAAGGGCACGCAGTCGCGCCGCCACCTGCGCATCGACGGCTCGGACGGCACGATCGAGATCGAGCCGATCGAGGACTTCCGCAAGGTGAAGCACGACACGGGCGAGGAGGGCGGCAAGGCGAAGAAGGCCGTCGATCCGCGCATCATCGCGCGCCTCTACCTGAAGAAGGACAAGCCGCCCTACAAGAAGGGTCTCAACGAGCTGGACTTCGGCATCATGGAGGACCGCTACCGCGACCAGCTGAAGGAGCTCGCGGAGATCATCCGCGGCGAGAAGCCGAACCCGCAGTGGCTCTACGACCACGACCTGCTCGTGCACGACGTGTCGCTCAGGGCGTGCAACCTGTAAGGTTAAAAGGTTAAAGGGTTAAAAGGTTAAAAGGTTAAAAGGTTAAATGGTTAAAAGGTTAAATGGTTAAAGGGTTAAAAGGGGCAAAGAGTTGAAAAGTTAGTCGGATCGTCGAATTGTCGTACCGGATGTCGGATGCCGAACGTCGAATGTCCCCCCAAAAAATGTTCTCCCCTTGAAAAAGGAATGCCAATGAAAAAGAAAAACATCTTGTCAATCTCGCTTGCCCTTGCGGGTGGGCTGCTGCTTGCGGGCGGCGATCCGGCGATGCGAGGGCCTTTCCCGCTTTTGTGCACGCCCTGGACGGCGGACGGCGCACTTGACGTGCCGACGCTCGTGAAGGAGGCGGAGTTCGTGGATTCCTGCGGGGTCGCGGGGATACTGTGGCCGACGGCGGTCGAGGTGGTCGACCTCGTGAAGGAGGGCGAGTACGAGAAGGGGCTTGACGCGCTCGCCGCGCGGGCGGCGAAGCCCGGCTTCAAGGCGCGCCTCTCGGCGATCTGTCCCGGCACGACGAGCAAGCGCGCTCTTGCGCGCGTGAAGACCGTGAACGGACTGATGGAGAAGTACGGCATCAAGATGGCGATCCTGGCGCGTCCTCCGGACGACGCCAAGACGCAGGACGACATCGCCGCGCACTATCGCGCTCTCGGGGCGATCGCGAAGTGTCCGGTCATCATCCAGACGTACAACGGGAAGAGTCCGCAGCCCGAAGTGGAGCTCCTCATCAAGCTCGCGAAGGAGTTCCCGGACGTCTACGGCTACGTGAAGGAGGAGTCGCCCGGCGGCAAGGTGAACGCGCGGATGGCGCAGCTTGTCGCCGCCAAGCCCGTCATCCACACCGTGTTCAGCGGCTGGGGCGCGAAGGCGTGGCTCTACCAGGGGCCGCGCCTCGGCACGGAGGGCATCATCACGC
>CAMPAF010000118.1 GCA_946631535.1 uncultured Verrucomicrobiota bacterium | reverse complement strand
GCTCCGAGGGCATGGGCTACTGGAACTACGGCTACGGACACCACCTCACGCTCGGACTCGCCGTACGCGCCGCGACGGGCGGCAAGGTCAACCTCTTCTCCGATCCCAAGAACCGCGCCGTGATGATGTACCCATACGGCTACCAGCTGATGGACTGGAAGTCGCCGCACTTTGCGGACGGCGGTGGCAACCCGAGTCCGGTACTGCTCGCGCTCCAGCGTCAGGTGTTCCCCGACATCGTCTGCCGCCGCGCGGCCGAGCAGGATCTCCTCGCGGGCGACTTGACCGCGATCAGCCTCCGCGCGTTCGGGCAGGATCCCGGTCCTGCATACACGGGCGGATTCGACACGCTGCCGACCCGCACGTGGTTCCCCGACGCGCAGGTGCTCATCTCGCGCGGCGTGTGGCCGGAGCGGACGATGCGCTTCAGCATCGCCATCAAGGGCGGCCACAACGCCGAGCTGCACAACCACAACGACGTTGGATCCTACGCGATCATGCTTGACGGCGCCGAGATGGGCGGCGACCCGGGCGGCGAGACATACACGCGCCGCACGTTCTCGAAGGAGCGCTACGTCTCGAAGGTGCTCAACTCCTACGGCCATCCAGTGCCCGTGATTGGGGGCAAGCTGCAGAAGACCGGACGTGCCGCCGCCGCCAAGGTGCTGCGTACGGAGTTCACGGACAAGAAGGACGTGGTCGAATTCGACTATACGGCGGCCTACGACGTGCCGGCGCTGAAGTCGCTCGTGCGCACGATGACGTTCGACCGCGCGAACGTCACCATCACGATCACGGACCGCGTTGCGTTCTCGGAGCCGACGGCCTTCGAGGTGCCTGTGATCACGTACCGCGAGTGGACGGCAAACGACGACTTCACCGAATTCACGTTCAAGAAGCAGCCGAAGACCTACCGCCGCATGAAGATGGCCGTGCAGTCGTCTGCGCCGGTGGCGTTCACGAAGGAGCTGATCGAGAATCCGGGCCACCCCTCGCCGCAGCGCCTCGCGTTCACGTTCAAGGAACCCGTCGCCGAGGCCACCTTCACGACCGTGTACAGCACGCGCTAGTGCTGGGCTAGATCAGGTAGTCGAGGCAGAGGCGCGTCTGGGTGAACGGGCGGACCTTCTCGTTCGCCACCTTGACGTGGGCGGGGTGGACGGCGTAGCCCTTGAGCGCCTCTTCCGACTCGAGCGTCGAGTCCAGCATCACGTCGGCGTTCGAGCTGGCGAGTCCATCGGTGCGGACGATTATCTCGGTCAACCCCGGAACGACGCCCTTGAGTCCCTCGAGTCCGGCCTTGATGCCGGCCTTCACCGCGGCCTTGTCCGCGATGTCGTCCTTCAGTTTCCAGAGGATCACGTGCTTGACCATCTTCTTCTGTTCCTTTCCGCAGCCGGCGAGAAGCCCGCCGACCGCCAATGCTGTTGTTGTGATTGCCGTTCTTCGTGTCATGGCAGCCGAAATTATACCATTGCGGTCCCCTTGGGGGAAGGTTAAAGGGTTAAAAGGTTAAAGGGTTAAAAAGTTAGAGGGTTAAAGGGTTAACAAGGTTAGGTTAAAGGGTTAACAAGGTTAGAGGGTTAAAAGGCTAAAGGGGGAGAAGGGTAAAAGATGATGGGTAAGGGCGATTCCGTTGACAGGTCAAGGAGTGTTGTGGTAGCATACACGCGTAGTGCGGAATAGCAAATGAAGAACTGCACAATGCAGAGAAAGACCAAATGAGTGCGGACCTGAGCGAGGCTTTCGGCAGCGAGGTTGTGCTGCTTTCGGCGGCTGACGATGCGGCGCTCGTGGATGCGGCAGGGCGCCTGGCACGCTTCCTCGAGCAGGCACCGTCTGCCGAACTGAGCGACGTAGCCTACACGTGCGCCCGGAACTTCTCCGGGGCGGGCACGTCTGTCCTAGCCATCGTCACTTCAAGCATCGCCGAACTGCGCCATCGCCTCGCCTCCGCCGCGTCGCGCATCGCCTCCGGCGCTGAACGCGTGCGCGACAAGTCAGGCACATACTACTTTCGGAAGCATCTAATCGGCGAAGGAACTGACGGCAAGCTCGCGTTCGTGTTCCCCGGAGCGGCCTCGTTCTACCCCGACATGCTGCGCGACCTGGCCGTGCGGTTCGTGGACTGCCGCAGCGCGTTTGACGAGCTGGAAGCCGCGCTGAAGGGCGACGGGCCGTTCGTGCCGTCGTCGTTCGTCTTCCCGCCAGCGCCATACTATCGCCACGACGCCGACGTGTTCACGGCTGGCGGATACGCAGAGGCGATGGTCTCCACCTATTCGGCGAACACCGCCCTATACCGGCTGTTCCTCGCGCTGGGCGTGAAGCCCGACGGCGTGACCGGATTCTCCGGCGGAGACCTCAACGCACTGGCGGCGGCAGGCGTGCTCGGCAAGTTCGAGCGCGTCAAGCGGCTCAAGTTCCTCCGCGAGATGTACAAGCTCGTCAATACCGCGGTCAACCACGCCGGCCTGCCTACGTGCGTGATGGTGTCGGTCGTGTCGCCGCATCCGGAACGGACGGACGAGATACTAGCCGCCTTCGCCCCCGACAAGGTGACCGTTGCGTTCCGCCAGTCGCCGCGTCAGATTACGCTCGCCATCGCGCCAGACGTAGTGGACGTGGTGCAGCATGCTCTCTCCGAGGCCGGTGCGCGCGGCATGCGCCTGCCCGTTGATCGTCCCTTCAATACGCCTTGGTGCGCGTCAAATCTCTCGGCCTTCCGAAAGTTCGCCGGCAACTGGGTGGACGACAAGCCGCACCTGCCTGTCTATTCATGCGGCACCTGCTCGTTGATGCCTGAAAAGGCCCGCAAGGTGCGCGACGTGGCCGCCGAGCAGTGGGCCCAGACGGTAAGGTTCGACGAGACGATCCGCCTGATGCACGCGGATGGTTTCCGCGTCTTCCTCGAGGTCGGACCGCGTGGGGTGGCCACGGGCGCCATAGACGAGATACTGAAGGGAGAAGCCCCTTACGCGGCACTCGCTTCTGATTCCGTGCACCGGGCGGGGCTGCTCCAGCTTCAGCACACGTTTGCAGCCTTGGCCGCGCTCGGCGCTGCCGTGACGCCGGCAGCCCTCTTCGAGCATCGCCGCTGCCGCATGCTCGACCTTGACGCCCCGCTGACGCTCGACATGCGAACGGAGGCCGAACTGCGCCTCTCCAGGGCATTTCCGCACCTCAAGCTGCTGGCGGACGATCCCTCGTTCGGCGGCACGATGGCGACTTCCGCCGCAAGCGTGCCCGGTGCGCGCAACAAGGCCGCCACCCGGGCTGCGGCCGTCGCCGCGCGCCAGCGGCGCCAGCGCCAGTTCGACTTTGGCGCGCTAAACCCCTTGATCTCCGATGCCGACGTCACGGCGCAGAAGCCAGGCGTGTCGCTCGAGATCGCAAAGACGTTCACGTTCGCGGAAGTGCCGTTCCTGGCGGATTCCGCCCTCGGCGCTTCGCAGATATCCTATTCCGATCCGTCGCTGCGCGGGTTGACCCTCCTGCCGCTCGTGGCAGGCGCCGAGATCATGGCGGAGCTTGCGCAGATGCTTGTGCCCAACCGCCATGTCTCCGAAGTGGTCGATCTCCAGAGCCGCCGCGCGGTCGCGTTCCGCGAGGGCAAGCTGACGCTCTTCGTGCGGGCGGAGCGAATCGCCGCGTCCGATCCCGGCCAGGTGGCCGTCAAGGTGCAGCTGCGCGAGGACTCGCCGAACTCCGCCTGGACATGGCCCGTGATGGATGGCACGTTCCACCTCACAGGCGAGGATGCGCTGGAACCAGTCGCGTTCACGCCGCCAGAGCTCGCGAAGCCGCGTGACGTCCACTGGACGGCCAGCGACATATATCCAGGGCGCCTGTACGCCGGCGAGTTGCTGCGCCACATCCGTACTGCCGACCGCTGGAGCGAGACCGGCCTCGACTACGAGGTGGACGTGCCGTCGCCTGTGGGCGCGGTCGTGCATGCCCGCTTCCCCCTGTGGGCGCTCAACCCGCAGCTGCTTGGCGCGGTGGTGGACGGATTCTCCCTGTGGCGGAGCCACGAGCGTTTCCCTGGTGCCTTCTCCTTCGCCTTTCGGCTCCAGCGGCTGGTGCTTCACGCGCGGTCCTTGCCGCCAGGCACGCATCTCCACTGCTACCTGCGCTACGCCGGCGCAACGCCCAGGTCGTTGCTCACCGACATCCTGGTCTCGGACGGCAACGGCACGCTCGTCATGGAGCTGCACGGATACGAAGAGCTGACCGAGCGCGTTCCGGACGAGTATCGGCAGCTTCTGCTGGCGCCGGCGCGCACTTTCATCACGAAGGAAATCCCGTCCGACCGGCTTGGGACACCTGCCACGTCCGTCGCTTCTGCCATGTTTTCCGACGTGCCGTATCCGCTCTTCGAGCGCAACGAGAAGCTCTGGCTGCGCACCGTCTCCCAGATCGTGCTGGCAAAGTCCGAGAGACGCGAGTTCGCATCGATGACGGGCGGCACTGCCCGTTGCACCGAATGGCTGTTCGGGCGGATCGCCGCCAAGGAATCCGTGAGGCGATTCCTCGCGGCCAACTACCAGGCGCGCTGGAGCGACGCCGACGTGGAGATATACCGCGACGACAGCGGCAAGCCCCATCCAATCGGCAAGTGGAACGACTTGCTCTCCTCCAAGATCGATCTGGCCATCGCGCACACGGCCCAGTTCGTCGTGGCCGTGGTGGCCGCGAACGCGCGCGTGGGCGTGGACGTGGAAGCGTGCGACCGCGACCTTTCCGACGAGTTCACGCGCGGCGTGTTCACGCAGGAGGAACAGGAGCTGGCGACGCGCGTGGCCGACGCGCCCAACGCCATCCTGCGGTTCTGGTGCGCGAAGGAATCGGTGTCGAAGGCGCTTGGCACAGGCATCCGCTACTCGCCGAAGGAGCTTCTGGTGGATTCGTTCCTGCCGGACTCCGGCGAGATGGAGGTGCGTCTCGCGGGCCAGTGGCTGGAGAACTTCAAGATGTTCACCGGCCGCACGGTCCACGTGTCGTCGAGCATCGTGCGCGGGCACGTCCTCGCGAGCTGCTTCATACCGGCCAGCCTGTTCAGCTAGGGCTATGCCAGCAGCTCGTTGACCTTCTTCATCACGGCGAAGGCATCGGCCACGTAGAGCACGTCGGCCTTGCCCTGCGCCCAGCCGCAGTTAGCGTCGAGGTTCACGGCGCGGCGGTCGTTCACGAAGCGCCAGCCGACGACGTGCGGCTCCTCGCCGTGGCAGCACGTCGAGAGTCCCTTCGCGTGGCGCGGCGTCGCGCCCGTCTGGCCGACCTGGTTCATGTGGCTCATGAAGCTGAACGCCTTTGCGGCCTCGGGCATGTCGACGAGCGACTTGGAGGAGCCGAGCGACGCGCCGGACTTCGCGAGGAAGCCGGTGATCGTGGCGGCGGCCTCGTCGAGGTGCGTGGCGCCGTCCGCCTGCTTCTTCGTCCAGCCCGCGCCGGCGACGAAGAGGAGGGGAGAGTTGGGGCGGATGGTGGATTCGCCGCCGGTGCCCGCGGCGACCACGCCGTTGACCTTCGTCCGCGTCTCCGCGGGCGCGCCGGCAGGAATCGGGGAGGGGGCGACGCCGAGCTTCGCGCAGATGTCGGCGAAGAGCGCGGGATCGGTGACGATGACCCACGGCCGCACAGCGCGCGAGAATGCGGTGAGGATGCGCTGGCGGTAGGCCCAGCGCTGGACGGTGGCCTTGTCGCCGTCGACCGTCACGTCGACGACGTTCGTGTCGATGGCCGCGCCGGCGCGCATGGCGGCGGCGGGCATGGAGCGGCGGGCGCGCGAGGTGCCCGGCACGAGGACGATGTCTGCCCCTGCGGCAGCGAGGGCGGCGGCGAACGCCGGCACGTCCTGCGCGAATGTTCCGTTTCCGTCAATCGTGAATGCTGCGATCTTCATGTCGTATTTCCTCAGCCCTTGATCCATTCGACAATTTCCCTGGCGATGTCGTCCACCGCCATGTCCTTCTTCACCACCGTCGCGCGCTTGGCGGACGGCACCTCGGTCTTCTCGTAGGCGATTCCGCCCGTGCCGACGCTGGCGACCGGCGCCTTCATGAGCGCTGGCATGATGCCGCGCATGTTCATCATGCCCGTCTGCGGGTTGTTAGGCGGCTCGGGCAGGCTGCCCGTGGCCCAGCCGATCGCCGCAGGGAAGCCGGAGCATGTGGAGGAGAGGTACTGTCCGCCCTCGATGCGCTCGAGCACCGTGAAGGTATCGTCGTCCGCGAGCTTCAGCTCGTCCACGCCCATGAAGAACTCGGTGATGCCGAGCGTCTCGGCCACGAACTGGAGCGTCACTCCCGCGTCGCGGGAGGCGGACGCGCAGCCGCCGAAGAGGAGAGTTGCGGAGAGGTCAAGGCCGGGGATGGCCTTGATCGCCTTGGCGAGCTCGGCGGCGGTCTCTCGCGCGTCGGTGAAGCCGCCGGCAGGGGCGTTCACGGCAACGAGCTGGAAGGGGGCCTTCTGGGCGACCGTCATCATCAACTGCTGGAGCTTGGCCTTGGGGCCGAGGGCGACGAGCGTGACGGTGGAGCCGGCGCGCTGCTTCGCGAGGTTTGCCGCCTCGTACAGGGCGCATGCCGCCCACGGGTCGAGCACGCTCGGCAGCATCTGCTCGTTCTTGAGTCCGGGCCCCTGCGGGGTCTGGACGGGTTCCAGCGTCTGGAGCGGGTCAGGCACCAGCGACCCGCACACGATTATGTTCAACGGTTTTGCCATGTTCTTTCCTTTGAGGATAGTCGCGTCAAGAGACCGCTATTATACCATAAACTTTCGCGCATCGCCGTAGTTGCGCGCGGCGGGTTTTGGTATAATCTCCCGTCATGGAACAAGGCGAACTAGCAAACGTGCGGAACATCGGCATCGTCGCCCACATCGACGCGGGCAAGACGACGACGACCGAGCGCATCCTCTTTTACACCGGCAAGATCCACGCTATCGGCGAGGTTCACGAGGGCGACACCACCACCGACTGGATGGTGCAGGAGCGCGAGCGCGGCATCACGATCACCTCCGCCGCCATTTCATGCGAGTGGAAGGGGTGCAAGATCAACCTTATCGACACCCCCGGACATGTCGACTTTACGATGGAGGTGGAACGTTCCCTGCGCGTCCTCGACGGCGCGGTGGGCGTGTTCTGCGCCGTGGGCGGCGTCCAGCCGCAGAGCGAGACGGTCTGGCGCCAGGCGGACCGCTACCACGTGCCTCGCCTCGCGTTCGTGAACAAGATGGACCGCATGGGCGCGGACTTCGGCCGCGTCGTCCAGGAGATGCGCGACAAGCTGCACGCGAACGCCGTCCCGATCGAGCTTCCGATCGGCAAGGAGGATTCCTTCTCAGGCGTCATCGACCTGATCGAGTTGAAGGCCGTCGTGTTCGACGAGGCGTCGCTCGGGGCGAAGTTCACCGTCGGCGACGTGCCTGCGGAGCTCAAGGACGACGCCGAGCTCGCGCGCGCCGAGCTGTGCGAGAAGGTGGCCGACCTCGACGAGGGCGTGATGGAGGCGTACCTCGAGAACGGCGACCTCACGGCAGACGAGCTTAAGGGCGCGATCCGCCGCCTCGTGATCTCCAACCAGATGGTGCCGGTGCTGTGCGGCACCTCGCTACGCGACAAGGGCGTGCAGCCGCTCCTCGACGCCGTTGCGTGGTACCTTCCGTCGCCGCTCGACCGTCCGGCCACAGAGGCGACCGACCTCAAGAGCGGCAACAAGGTGACGCGCAAGCCCGACGAGAAGGAGCTGCTCGCGGCGCTCGTCTTCAAGATCGCCGCCGACAGGTTCGTGGGGCGCCTCTACTTCGTGCGAGTCTACTCGGGCGTCCTCAAGAAGGGCGCGAACGCCTACAACCCGCGCACGCGAAAGCGCGAGCGCATCATGAAGATCGTGCGCCTCTTCGCCGACCAGCAGATCGAGGTGGACGAGCTGAAGGCGGGCGACATCGGCGCGCTCGTGGGCCTGAAGGACTGCACGACGGGCGACACGCTCTGCTCCGAGATGAAGCCGTGCTACCTGGAGCGCATCGTCGCGCCGCAGCCCGTGATGTTCCTCGCCATCGAGCCGAAGAGCGGGGCGGACAAGGACAAGCTTGAGGAGTCCATGGCCCAGCTTGCGGCAGAGGACCCCACGTGCCAGGTGCGCCTGGACGAGGAGACCGGGCAGACGATCCTCTCCGGCATGGGCGAACTGCACCTCGAGATCCTCGTGGACCGCCTGAAGCGTGAGTTCAAGTGCGCGGCGAACGTGGGCAAGCCGATGGTGAGCTACGTGGAGACGGTGACGCAGACGGCCGTGAAGGAGTTCTCGTTCGACCGAGAGCTCGGCGGCAAGCGCCACGCCGTTTCGCTGACGCTCGAGGTCAAGCCGCTGGAACGCGGCGCTGGCCGCAAGGTGGAGGTGGGGCGCGACGTGAAGATGGCGCTCCCCGATCCGAAGCTCGCTGACTGCATCGAGCAGGGCCTCATGGACGGCGTGATGACGGGCGTCCTCGCGCGTTACCCGATGACCGACATCTGCGTGACGGCGATGGGCGTGACGATCGTCGACCCCGAGGTCTCGGACGAGATCGCCCTTCGCGGCGCGGCGGTGATGGGCTTCCGCGAGGCGGCGGAGGCGGCGAAGCCGGAGTTCCTCGAGCCGATCATGAAGCTCGA
>CAMPAF010000117.1 GCA_946631535.1 uncultured Verrucomicrobiota bacterium | reverse complement strand
TGGGCTGGTGGCAGTGGGAGACGCTGCTGGTGACGATGGGCGGCTACGCCCTCTACTACATCATCCGCAAGAACTTCTCGCTGGCGATGCCCCTCCTCGGCGGGATAGGCATCAGCAAGGTTCAGCTCGGCGCGTTCCTCACGGCCGGCGGAATGCTGTACGGCGTTGCTCGCTTCACGAACGGGATCATCACCGACCGCAACAGCGCGCGCAAGGTGATGTCCTTGGGCCTCTTCATCTGCGCCATCGTGAATATCGTCTTCGGCGTGAGCGACTTCATCGCGCTTGGCGGCGCGGCACCGGCAGTGGCCAAGGGCGTCTCCGCCGCGTCCGCGCTCGTATGGACGATGGGCATTCTCTACATAATAAACAGCTACTTCCAGGGGATGGGCGTAGGCCCGTGCGTGAAGACCCTGCCGATCTGGTTCCCGCCCAACCAGCTCGCCACCAAGCAGGCCATCTGGAACCTCTCGCACTCCATCGGAGCTGGTGGCGTATTCGCCCTGCTCGGCTGGTGGATCATTCCCCATTTCAACGCGTGGCGACTCTGCTTCCTCGTGCCGGCCGGCATCGCGATGGCCGGTTCGGTGGGACTCCTCTTCGCGATGAAGGACTCGCCAGAGGACGTGGGGCTGCCGCCCATTCCCGGGCGCAAGGTATCCGTCGTCAGGACGAAGGAGGAAAGCGCCGCATACAAGGCGTTCGTGCGCGACCACGTGCTGAAAAACCCGTACATCTGGATTCTCGCCATCTCCAACTTCTTCGTGAACACGGTGCGCTTCGCCGCCCTCGACTGGGGTCCAACGCTGCTGATGGAGTCGAAGGGACTGACGCTCGCTGCCGCGACGACGCTATGCTTCACATTCGAGATCATCGGCGGCAACCTGGGCATGATCGCGGCGGGATGGGCAAGCGACCACATATTCGGCAGCCGCACGCACCGCACGTGCGTGTTCTGCTTCCTCGGCATCGCGCTCGCAGTGGCCGGGTTCTGGGCAGTGCCCACGTCCGCGCCGCTCGTGGCGAAGCTGATCCCGTTCGCCATGATCGGGTTCTTCGTGTACGGTCCGCAGGCGCTCCTCGGCATATCGTCCACGCAGCAGGCGACGCCGCGCGCGGCCGCCGCCGCTGGCGGAATCCTCGGCATCCTCGGCTACCTCAGCACGATCGTCAGCGGTGTCGGCTTCGGCTGGATGGCGCAGAACTGGGGCTGGAACGCCGCATACGCCACAATCCTCGTGGCGGCCATAGCGGGCGGCCTCGTGGTGCTGATGATGTGGAAGGCGCCAGCAGAGCAGACGTCCGAAACGCGCGGATAGTTCATCCGGGGAAAACAAAGCCCGGCAGGACCTCCGCAAGCGGTTCCATCACGAACGCGCGCTCGCGAGCGCGAGGATGCGGAAGCGTCAGCTCTGGTTCGTCCAGCACCAGATCGCCGAACGCGACAAGGTCGAGGTCGATCGTGCGCGGCACGTTGCGCACCGGTCCGCGCACGCGTCCCTGCTCCGTCTCTATCGCCTGCAACCGGTGCAGGAAGTCGTGCGCCTCCAGCGTCGTCTCGCACACGACGACCTGGTTGAGGAACCGCTGGCCGCGAAACTCCTCCGGCACGTCCACCGGCTCCGTCTCGCGGACAGAACTGGCCTTCACGACGCGCGTCCGCGGAATGGCGGCGAGCGCGGCGAGCGCGTCCGCGAGCCGCTGCGCACGCGGCTCGATGTTGCTGCCGAGCGAGACTACGGCGAGAGTCGTGTCTGGCGCGTCGCTCATTTCGCCGGAGACAAGGACTGGTCGCCGTCGAGGCCGGGCATGTTGCGCGCGCCGACCGGACCGCCGTCCGACGCCAGAGTCAGTCCGGGCGATCCGGGCGCCAGCCGGTAGTCGCGCAGCGCGGGGTTGACGAACTTCGGGGCGGCGAACTCGCCGTTCGGGTCGAAGCCGAGCGCGCGATATGCGGGCCAGTCGAGCATTTGCCTGGACTTGCCCTCCAGCCAGCGGAAGACGGGAACCGCCCCGTCGTTCCACACCAGGTTGTGGTCGTGCGTCAGCCCATAACGCCAGTCGAGCGCGCTGCGGGCCGTCCATTCGGTGGCACGGCAGAAGATGTTGTTCCTCACCACGAAGTTCGTGGTGACGGCGCGGTTGCTGTAGTACATCAGGTGCGCGCCGTTGCGGTCGGGGCGCTGCGCGTGCGCCCAGCCGCCGCCCGCGTCCACGCACGTGTTGTGCTCGAACGTGATGTTCGCGGTGAGCTTCGCGTTCCAGTACTCGAAGGAGTATTCGGAGTTCCAGATGACGTTGTCGCGCCAGACGATGTCCGTCTCCGTGTCGTTGCGCCCCTGGTTCGTAAGCGCCGCGTCGTATATCTCCCACAGGCGGTTGCGCTCCACGAGATGCCCCGTGGCGTCGCCCCAGAACTCGATGCCGTTGCCGAAGCGGACGGGATAGGCGATCTTTCCCGTCTTCTCGTTGCGCCGCCAGAACTGGAGTCCGCCGCCGATCCAGCAGATGTCGCAGTTGCGGATGGTTATGTTGCGCGTCGACCCGCCGCCGAACCCGTGGGCCGCGCCGTAGCGCACGCAGAGGCCGTCGTAGACGACGTCGTGGCAGCCGTTCTCGCTGATGATGTGCTTGGTGAAGGCAAGCTCGATCGACGAGAACGCGGTGGCCGGATTGCGGTCGAACCGCACGACAACGCGCCTCTTCTCGGGATCGTACCAGTAGTCGAGCTGGTTCTCCAGCTCCTGCATCTTCCAGTCAGGGTTGCGCCACTTCTTCACGCCCCACCGCTTCCCGTGGTCGCAGATGAAGATGCCGACGTCGAACGGCAGCATCGCCTCGGCATCGAGCGTCGCGCGCCACAGCCCCACCGGCACGAAATCGAACGTCGCCCCTTCCGGCAACACGTCGCCGATCGAGAAGTGGAGCGCTGGCTCCTCCACGCTGCCCGACTTGGCGAAGAACACGTCCAGCGTCTGCCAGTCCTCGCCGACCGTCACGCGGGGAGGCGCGCCCTTCATGGCCTGCGTCCACGGATGACGGGCAAGCGTGTAGTTCACGCGGCTAAGGTTGAACGGTTTCGACGAACGGACCTTGAGACGAAGGATGGCGCTGTCAGGAAGATTCTTCTTCCTTGGCCCCCAGAACTGGATCAGGTGCGCGCCCTGCTTCGGCTTCACTTTGCAGATCGCCCTCAGGAACGTCTCACCGTTCTCCGTCACGCGCCGGAGCGACCCCTTCACGCCTTCCTGCCATGACTCCCCCCATCCCTCGCACGACGTGCCGTCCCACAGCTGCTCGTGAAGCACGGGCTCGACGATGCGCGTGGACCACAGCCCCGGCGACTCCTCGAACCAGTCGCTAGCCTTCGACCTGTCGGCCGAGTTCTGGATGATCGGCTTAGGCCCCTGCCCGTACCAGCTGTACGTGACGGGCTTGCCGGGCGCGCCGCTCACGGGACTCAACGTGCCGCGCCACAGGCCGCCGCGCTTGAACAGGATCCGGTCGCCGGGCGCGGGCTTCGCCTGGTTGACGCGCTCCAGCGTGCGCCATGCCGTAGCCGGGGTCGTGCCGTCCGCCGCGTCGTTCCCGGCGGCGCTGTCCACGTGCCAATCCGTCGCCACAACGGCGCCGGCCGCCAGCGCCGCAACGGCGCAGAACCGAAAATATCTGTTTTTCTTCATGCGCGTAGGATACCACACCGCCCCCTCCGCCGTAAAGCCCTGATGGAGATTGGAAACAACTGGAACAACTACGAAAACAACCAATGCGTCACTGAAACGCAGGTAACATCTTAGCCATGCAGCCCGCCGTCCCCGCTTCGCACGGGAATGTAAATGAGGATAAGCTTCGTTGAAAAGGAAACAACCATGACAACTGATAAAAACAACTTTTTCCAACCGGGCGCAACCGCGCCCGGTTTCAAGAGCGCCGCGCGGTTGCGCGGCGAGAAAGAAGAGGTTGTTTTTACAAGTTGTTTCTGTTGTTTCCAAATGAACTTATAGGCAAGAACGTGGAGAACGCGGAAAATGTCGTTGACCACAAAGGCCACAAAGAACTCAAAGATGATTTAGAGATGGGGTTCCACCCCATGCCCCGAACGCCAGACAATCACCAGTGATTGGCCCGAGTTCGGGGTCTGGGGCGGAGCCCCAGCTATAAATCTCCCTCTGTGCCTCTGCGGCTCTGTGTGAGATCATCCCCACGCGCGAGATCGTCCTCGTCTGCTTTGCAAACTTTGTGTACTTTGTGGCGCGGGCGAGTTAGCCCGCGCGTCATTGGGCAGTTGTTCTTGAAGTTGTTTAGGTTGTTTCCATTCACAAGAGGAAATACGCGGTGATGGGTCCCAATACGAACCGCGAACCGATCAGGCCAGGATTTGGTATACTTGCGCCATGAAAAGTTCCATTTGGATTCCTGTCGCATGCCTGGCAGGACTGATAATCGGCGCGTGGGGCCCGCGAGAGGAACTGCGCGACTTCAAGAACAACATGCAAAAACAGGCTATGAGGGAGGGAAAGTGGTCCGCCTCCCGCTCTGTCGTGGCCAATGGCTTCCAGTCGTTCACGCGCCTGGCGAACATACAGGAAGAGACGCACCGCCCGCACAAGCGGCGGTCCGTCGCCAAACCGCTATTCGCCTCCGCCACCAACAAGCCGCCGACGAAGGTGGCTGCCACCAATCACGCGCCCGCGGCGGCATCCGCCGAGGCGCCGACGAACCAGCCTCCCGCCAAGGAGGAGCGCCCTTCGCCCAAAGACCTTCGCGCGCGCATCGAGGAAGCCCAGGAACTGTGGAGCGCGCGCGTGGAACTGGCACGCGCCAAGTGGAAGACGAAGCTGGGGCTGGACGACGCGGCGACGGAGAAGTTCAACGCGGCGCTGGACGGCATGAACGAGCAGCTTTACGACACGATGCTGACAATGTCCACCCTGCTCGCGCAGCAGGACAAGATGACGCCCGAGCTGGGCCTCCGCATGATGGGCGACGCGACGACGATCATGGCGGAGACGTACGAGAAGATCGGCGCGTGCGTTCCCGCCGACAAGCGTGCGGTGGTCTCCGAGATGCAGGTGTTCGACTTCATCGACCCGGGCGTGGCAGAGCCGCTGATCTCCGTGCAGGACAAGCTGGAGGGCTTCCAGATGCAGCCGGGGGGCAGGAACAGATGAAGAGCCTCTTTCGCATCGGGCAGGTGGCGATCGCCGAGTGCGCTGGCGCCGTGCGCAGCCGGCGAGTGCTGGTGATCCTCGCGCTCTACCTCCTCATGGCGGTGTTCTGCATGATGTGGACCATCACCATCCTGGGGAAGATGGAGGCGGAGCTCTCAAAGATGCTGCAGCTGCCCGAGACCGAGGAGACGGGCATCGTGTCGGCGACGCTGTGGAAATCGACTCCATTCCAGGCGATGGTGAGGTCAGGGCTGAAGAACGATCTGGTCTACAACGACATCGAGGGGCGGCATCCCGTCGAGCTGATCTACGCCTGGTTCGTGTTCATGTGCGCGCCGCTCCTGGCGATGCTGGTGGCCGGGAACCGTGTGGCGGACGACCTGAAATCCGGCGCGGTGCGCTACGCGCTCGTGCGCGTCACGCGCCTCGAGTGGACGCTAGGCAAGTACTGCGGACAGGTGATGCTGGTGGCTTTTGCGCTCGCGGTGAGCGCACTCGGGGCTTGGGTCGTGGCCGTGTTCCGATTGTCTGGCATAGGGATGTTCGAGCTGCTGCCGGCAATGTTCGACTGGGGATTCCGCGCGGGAATGTACGCTCTCGCGTGGCTAGGGCTGGCGCTTGGCGTCTCGCACGTCACCCGTTCCGGAAGCCGCGCCTCTGCGCTGTGCCTTTTGGCCATCGCCCTGTGCGCGGGATGGCCCGGCATCCTGAAACTCCTGTCCGGCTGGCTCGACTGCCAGTGGCTCGACCACTTCGACGCCATCGTGCCGTCGTCGGCAGCGCTTTCGCTCTGGCGCAGAAGCTTTGCGCCGCTCTTCACCGGCGGCGCACACCTGCTCACGCTCGGGCTGACATATCTCATGCTTGGGCATCTGGTGTTCAGCAGGAGGGACGCATGATCGGCGTCGCGATAGTGACACGCGACCTCGTGAAGCGCTACGGCCGCCGCCGCGCGCTGGACGGGTGCTCGCTGGTTGTGCCGCGCGGGACGATGATGGGCCTGGTGGGCGCGAACGGCGCAGGCAAGACGACATGGATGATGGCGGTGGCAGGGTTCCTCCGGCTGTCGTCCGGCTCGATCGACCTGCTCGGACGCGGCCCGTTCAGAGCTGAGGTACATTCAGGACGTTTCGCGATCCTGCCGCAGGATTCCGCTCTGCCGCTGGAGGCTCGTCCGGGCGACATACTCTATCGCTACGCGCGGATGCAGGGGCTTTCGCCCGAGGCGGCGCAACGCTCCGCCAACGAGATGCTTGCGGCCGTCAACCTCGCTGACCGCGCCAAGAACTCCATCCGCTCGCTCTCCCACGGCATGCGCATGCGCGTGCGCTTCGCGCAGTGCTTCATCGGCTCGCCAGAAGTGGTGCTGCTCGACGAGCCGCTCAACGGGCTCGACCCGATCGAGGCAGACCGCATCCGGCGTTTCCTGCGTGCGCGGAGCGGACGGCAGACTATCGTGATCTCCTCCCACAACCTGCACGATATCGAGACCCTCTGCACGCACGTGGCGTTCGTGGAGAAGGGACGGGTGGCGCGCACCTCCACGCTGGAGGCTATCACCCGTGCATCGAGCCGCGTGACGTACACGCTCGCCGCCCAACCCTCCGACATGGCCGCGCTATCTGCAGCCGTACCTGGCGCGACGTTCGCATGGACCGCCGAGACGCACGATCTCGCATGCACGTTCGAGGCGTCGGACGGCGACGTCGCGGCGATCAACCGAAAGCTCCTGCCCGCGCTCCTTGCGCAGACGGACGTGCTCGCTGTCTCGTCCGGCCTCTCCCTTGAGCAGGCCTATCTCGGCACTTAACGCCCTATCTCGTGGCTACTCGAGCGGAGCGCAGTTGACGCCGGCGGCGATGAGCCGCTTGCGGTGAATGGCCATGCGCCGCTTGAAATCCTCAAAGTCGCGCCCCGCGGGAGGGACGCGCTCCTGCGCGTCCGAAACGGGCCCCGTCCACACCGCCTCCGCGAACGCGCACGCGCGCGGCCACAGCTTGAAGGCGAGGTCGTACTCGTTCCACACGCACTCGCTCCACATGCAGCATTCCGCGCCCAGCACGTGCTTTTTCGCCCCCTCCGTCATGCCTGCGCACGGATCGAAGGAATAGGCCGTCGCGAGCGAACTGCGCATCTTCGGGCTCAGATAGGTGAACGGATCGTCCGGCACGCCCTGCGGCACGGAGAAATACGTCGCCTTGAGCGCCGAGACAACCACGTCGTGCCCCTTCTCGGCGGCCTGGATTCCGTACACCGGCTTGCGCCAGTTGTGCACGATCGTCTCCGTGCCGGGATTGCCCGCGAGAATCTCGTCCCAGCCGATCGTCCGCCTCCCCTTCTTCGCGAGGTAGTCCGTGAAGTGCCGCGTCACCCACGCCTGCAGCTCGTCCTCGTCCTTGAGGCCGAGCGCCTTGATGCGGGCCTGGCACTTGGGGCATTCCTTCCACCGCTTCTTCGGACACTCGTCGCCGCCGATGTGGATGTACGCGCCGGGGAAGAGCGCGCACACCTCGTCGTAGACCTGCTCCATGAACCGGATCGCGTCGTCGTTGCCGGCGCAGAGGACCTCGTCCTGCACGCCGTTGAACATGCACGGCACGCGCGGCAGCCCTTCTTTGCACGCGAACTCGGGGTGCGCCGCGAGGAGCGCGCGTGTGTGCCCCGGCACCTCGATCTCGGGCACCACCGTGATGAACCGCTCCTTCGCATAGGCGAGGATATCGCGGATGTCGTCCGCCGTGTAGAAGTATGGACCATACTGCTGGCCGTTGCCGCGGAAGTCGCCCTTCGTCCCGCGGCAACCGTGCATGGGCGATTCGGGCCGCACCGACCCGTACTTCACGAGCTCGGGGAAGCGCGGGATGTCGAGACGCCACCCCTGGTCCTCGGTGAGGTGCCAGTGGAACACGTTGAGCTTGTACTCGGCCATCTGGTCGAGAAGCGCCTTCACCGTCTCCTTGCCGAAGAAATGCCGCCCCTCGTCCAGCATGAACCCGCGCCACCGAAACGCCGGCGCGTCCGTCACCGTTCCGCACGGCAGGGAGGGACGCGCTGCTGCGCGTCCGCCATCCCCCGCCGCCAGCTGCCCCAATGTCTTCCGCGCGTAAAACGCGCCCGCGTCGTCCGCGCTCGCCACCGTGACGCCGCCGGTCGTGATGTCGAGCCGGTATCCCTCGGGCGGCAACGTGGCGTCGCGCAAATAGCGCACATTCGCCTCCGCGACGGCACACGTGCCGTCGCGCCAGACCTGCTCCTTCGGCGCGGGCACGAGCGCGACGGTCACGGCCAACATGCCAAGCATGTGCATGGTCGGCTCCTAGATGTTGTACTTCGGCTTCTGGGCGGTGCCGTAGTCGGAGACAATGCGCAGGCTCTTGTGGTAACGCGCGTGCGTGACGGGGTAGTCGTCGCCCGGCTTGCCGAGGGCCGCGATGCGGAGGATCGTGTTGGCCCAGAGGAAGGTGGGCGTCTCGTTGCGCGTCATGAGGAGCATCTTGCGCGCCTCAAGGCACTGCTTCATG